>NZ_JAEQCI010000016.1:2376-68481 GCF_020738565.1 Microcoleus sp. PH2017_12_PCY_D_A
AACCTATCTGATGGGGACTAAAGTCCTCACTGCGAACCTATCTGATGGGGACTAAAGTCCTCACTGCGAACCTATCTGATGGGGACTAAAGTCCTCACTACGAACCTGTCTGATGCGGACTAAAGTCCTCACTACGAACCTATTTTTAGACCGAGATTCCGCAGCATTTCTAAATGTTTGTGCAGGGGTGCGATTGTATTGGCTGCGATCGCCCCGCTAGCAGCAACCGCCGGCAAACCAATCCCCGGAAACGTGGAATCTCCGCAGCAAAACAGCCCATTCAAAGGGGTTCTCGGCCCGGGAAACAAGCCGGTACCGGCGCGAATTCCCGGCCCGTAGGAACCCCGATTTCTCCGCAAAAACCGTTCGTGGGTTAGGGGCGTCCCGACTAAGGTGACTTCGCAGCGCCATCGAATATCGGGGATAATTCTCTCTAATGCTTGCCACATTACCTCGGCGCGCGCTTGCTTTTGCTGTTTGTATTCTTCGCTGGTGCGATCGAGCTTTTGCCACAAATCGTAGGGTTCGTTACCGGGCGTGTAGGCGTGAATGACGTGCTTCCCGTCCGGTGCGAGGTGGGGGTCGAGGAGGGAGGGAATCGACACGAGAACGACGTTCTGAGGTGCGGAAACTCCCAGTTCCCAATCTTTGACGAAGATGTAGTGACAGGCCAAGTCCGATCGCACTCCCGCAGCATCAATTCCCAGATGTAAGTGCATAAAACTATCGCATTCGGGAGTCGCCTGTCGCTGTTGGCGAAATTGTTTGGGGATAGAATTTTCCGGCAAAAGTTTCAGCGTATCCCAAACCGAGGCGTTGGAAACTAGGGCTTTGCGCGATCGAATAATTTTGCCCGATCGCAGCCGCACCCCCGCCGCCCGGTTGTTTTCCACCAAAACCTCTGCAACGTGGGAATTTAGCAACAACCGCCCCCCGCGGCGCTCTAAACCGCGTACCAGGGCATCGACGAGGGCTGCACTACCGCCGATCGGATAGTCCAAAACTGCATTGGGGCGATACCAGTCGGCAAACATGAAAGCGACTTCGGCTGCGATCGTTCCGTCGGCGGGAAGTCCAGACAGCAGGAAACACAACAGATTCAGCCAATTTTTCACAAACGGATCTTTGACATTTTTGTCCATAATCCGGCTGAAAGGGCCTGCAAGTGCGATCGCATCGCCAGCGCTTTGCAGGAAAGCCGGTGCAAATTGGCCCAGGGTAAAAACACTGCCCCAATCGAAGCGCAAAGCCAGTGAGGGTAAGGCTGTCGCAGCTTTGGCGTAGGGTTCCATCACCCCCTGGAGTTTTTGCCATTCGGCTGCTGCTTCGCTACCGCGCAGTTTGAAAAGCACTTCGCCAAATTGACTCGCGCCTACGGATGTGTCGAAATCGCCTTCAGGCAAACAGCAACCCCAAGTATCGTAGGTGATGCAGGGGAGTTTTTCGCCGATCGCATCGAGAACTTGTCGCAGCGGGTTAGCTGAGGGGCTGTAGGATAATCCTGAGTACAAAGATGGCCCGGAATCGAAGATAAATCCGTCCCGTTTGAACCCGTGGGCTGCCCCGCCCGCGATCGAATGACTCTCGCAGACAATCACGTCAAAGCCATAACTGGCAAGCATTGCACCGCAACTCAACCCGCCAATACCGCTGCCGATAATGATAATTTCTGTGTCTGTGGGGGCGATCGCAACCATGTTTTTCTCCGCTACATCCCCTAATATTATTACAAACCCCTCTCTTTCCCTCTCCCTCTGCGCCCTCTGCGGCCTCTGCGGTTCATTACCTCAAAAAAATCCAATAGAAAACGAACCTTCCTATATTATTGTTAGTTAAATGGAAAACATATCAATTCTAGAACAAGCCGCAAAATCCCATCCTAAACCATCATCCGCCGCCGTAGTCGCAGCCCTCCTAGAAGCTGAGAAAAACGCCAAAAAAAATAAAATTCGCTATTCCTTCGAGCAACTAACCGGCAATTGGCGCTTGTGCTTTATCACCGGCACAAAAAAGACTCGACAAAAAGCGGGAGTTGTGCTAGGCGCCGGACGTTACATCCCTGAATGGGTGGCGAAAATTCAAATTGCTTACTCAGTTGAACCTGTTGCTGAAGGCGAAAAGCCTAGTGAAATAGGCAGAGTGGAGAATTCGGTGCTCGTAGGGGCGATCGAACTCACTCTTTCCGGGCCGACTAAATTTTTGGTTAATCAGAATATTTTAGCATTTGATTTTACCAGAATTACGGTAAAATTGTTGGGTAAAAGCCTGTATCAAGGATTTATTCGCGGTGGTGAATCGCGGGAGGCGGAATTTTTTAATTTGAGTGTGGGGAAGCAGGCATTTTTTGCATATTTTCTAGTAGAAGATGGGATAATTGCAGCTAGGGGAAGGGGCGGCGGATTGGCTTTGTGGGGGAGAGTTTAGCGGTTCTTAATTGCCTGCAATATAGCAGGGAAATAACTTTATTCATTTCGGAGTTTGGGGGATATTTGTTCTGCTTGGCGCTTGACTTCTGTTGTTTACTGCATCAATATTACTCAAAGTAGCAGCTTCCCCCGCGCGATCGCCCACTTGTCGCAGAATTGGTAAAGCTTGGTTAAAGTATTTCAATGCTTCTTGCGGTTGGGAGATGCGATCGTAGTTAAAACCAATATTATTCAAAGTAGTAGCTTCCCCCCTGCGATCGCCCACTTGCCACAGAATTGGTAAAGCTTGGTTAAAGTATTTCAAAGCTTCTTGCGGTTGGGAGATGCGATCGTAGTTAAAACCAATGGCAGTGAGTGCTATAGCTTCACCTCCTCTCTGTTTAAATTGTCGCGCCATGGCTAGAATCTGCTGCCATGTTTCTATTGCCTGTCGCGCTTGTCCTTGCCTTTCCTGTTGCTTTGCTTGTTCTATGAGTTGCTTTAATTTTTCAACCTGTGAATTTTGACTTTGCGCCCAACTCGGTTGCACCATCAGCGGCACAGTCAGATCATACTTTTCATAATTGATTAGCGACAGCGACAGGTTTAAACCTATCGCTGTCGCTATAAAAAACCAATTCGCCTAATGACTGCTGACAACAGTCAACAGTCAACAGTCAACAGTCAACAGTCAACTGACTACTGACTAATCAGCAAAGCTGCGGGAAAGTAGCTGAGAGCATCACCAATGGCCAGCGTACCGTTACTTTCAACAGGCTGATTTGTAATCGCATCCTTCCAAACCGACGGCATTTTATCCGACAATTCCAGCTTAGTATCTTTCCAGACTTGTTTGCCGATCGGCATTTCTTCGGGTTTGACAATTCCCGCCAAAAACCGAGGAGCAATGACAATAACTGTAGTATCTTCAAAGCTGCGAGCAAAAGCAACAACATTATCTTTAAACGTGCCCGCTACTTGCAAAGGTCGATAGTCGCCCGATTGAAAGACTTCCAAGTATTTTTTTCTAGCTTCTAGCACTCTTGCCGTCAAAAACAACTTAATTCTAGCATCTTCCCGCGTCGCCATCAAATCTTCAATTAGTTGCAAAATATCCGTCTCAGCTTGCTGTTTAATGTCCCGCAAAACCTCGATTCGGCGATCGAAATCTACCGGACGGCGGTTGTCCGGATCGACGTGGCTTAAATCCCAAAATTCCGTGCCTTGATAAATGTCGGGAACCCCAGGTGCCGTAATTTTTAGCAGCGTTTGAGATAAAGAATTGAAAATTCCGTAATCAGCTACTTTTTTCCAGAAAGGTAGAAATTTCTTGAAAAACTGATTTTGTTCCGAAGGTTCGAGAACGCTATCGATAAAGGTCATAAACCCAGTTTCGTAGTCGTTGTCAGGTCTCAGCCAAGCTGTATAAACTTTAGCTTCGCGGACAGCTTTTATCGCATAATCTTTGACGCGAGTAACATAATCGGTGTTTTCAATTCCCTCAAACGGAAAACTGCCTAATAGAGTTTGGTACAAGAAGTATTCGTCATTAGTATCGGGAACCATGCGATTGACAAAGTTAACTTTTTTAGAAGAGTTTACCTCTCTCCAAGACCTGACTTGTTGTTCCCATTCCTCAGGAATTTCTGACAAAACATTAAGTCTCGCTCGCACATCTTCGCCGCGTTTGGTATCGTGGGTAGCTGTAGCATTCATTTTGTGCGGCCAAGCTGCTTGCTGCTGCTTGTTGAACTCGTGAAAATCCGCCAGAGAAACGCCAAACTGACTGGGGTTTCCTCCGACTTCGTTGAGGGATAAAAGCCGATAGTAGACGTATAACAGCGTGTCTTCAACACCTTTAGCCATCAAAGGCCCTGTCAACTGCTGGAGTTTCATCACAAAGTGCCGGCGCTGCTCTTTTTGTTCGGTTGTGAGGGTTTCTTCTTCTTCCAGCAACAGCACCGTTTCGATAAATTTCAGTTCTTTGAGGAGTCGCGGTACTAATTCTTTGGCGTGGGCGATCGCATATTTGACGTAAGTGCGATCGGACTCTCGCAAACCCTCTTGATTTATGTAAGTTCGGTACACTGGAAAAATCGTCAAAACTGCTGACAGCGCTTTTTCCAAACCCGGACGAGTAAAGTCATTTCCCTGTCGGGATTGACCGGAAATATTCTTCAAAAGCTGAGCCAGATTGTCTACATCTCCCGCCAAATTCTTCTCAACAATCAGCCCTTTTTTATCTAAAAACAACTGTTCGTAAGGAACATTTAATCGAGTAAATCTCTGATAGATTTCGCTAAATTGCTGTTCGCGATCGCACCGACAAAAAACGCCGTTTACGTAGTTCAAAAAGTCGTAGCCACTGGTTCCCTCAATCGGCCAATAGGACGGCAAATCTTCCTCGTGTTCCAGAATCTTTTCCACAGTAATGTAAGTGTCTCCAACTCTCTCGCGGAGCCGTTTCAAATATTCTGTAGGATCGTAAAGTCCGTCGATGTGGTCGATTCTCAATCCGGTAAACTTTCCCTCTTCCACCATGTCGAAGATCAGATCGTGGTTTTTGTGGAAAACTTTAATTTCTTCAACTTTTACCGAAATCAGTTCGTTGACTGTAAAAAACCTGCGGTAGTTGATTTCTTCCGCCCCCACTTTCCAGAAAGAGAGACGATAAAATTGCTCCGATAGTAAACTATCTAACAAATTAAAGCTTTCTGGATTACCTTTTTCTCCGTTAAAGAAATTGATATTTTCCTCGATAAATTCCTGGACGATGGGATTTTGATTGTAGAGTTCCCACAGCAGCCCTTTGACAAAAGCTATCTGATCGTATCTGGCTTTACCTTTAGTTTCAGAAGGTGTATTCTTAATTAGATAAAGAATCCCCAAAAACTTGATAAAATCTGGATGGCGCCTGCCTAATTCCCTGCCTAAATGCCCCAAATTATGACTGATAAAATTAGCATAAGATTCAATTCTTACAGGCAGTTTTAAGCTGTAATAATTGATAGTCAGCCCAATTTCGCTGTATTTGAGTTGAATCTCGCCATTTTCCAGACACTCGCCGTAAAAATTGCCCAGCAGCGGAGCCAGCACTCGACCCCTGAGATGTTCGTAAGCGTGATTCCATTCAATATCGAAGTAATCGAAATAGTCGGAATCCGGGCCGTGTTCCAATACGTCTAACAGCAACAAGTTTTGAGTGTCGTAAGCCATGTGGTTCGGGACAATATCTTGCAGCCATCCCATGTTCCGCTTCTTGATTTCGTAGGTGAGGGCTTCAAAGTTTTCTGAGGTTCCCAATTCAGGATTGAGCTGATTTGAGTCAACCACATCGTATCCGTGACTGCTGCCTTTTCTGGCTTTGAATATCGGTGAGGCGTAAACGTCTGTAATTCCTAATTCTTCCAGATAGCTGAGGATTTGTTTGGCGGATTCAAAGTTAAAGCCTGCATGAAATTGAATCCGATAAGTGGTTGTTGGAATTCTCATCATGTTAATTTTAGTCCTGATTGATTAGTCGATCGGGTTTTTTGCTGAAAATTAGAAATTGTCAGTGGATTTGGCGGTAGTGCCCACTGTCAACAATCACCTAAAAACATAGAAAAATGTCGCTTTTAGCATAGTCTAGATCCCCCTAAATCCCCCTTAGATTGGGGGACTTTGATACTCTTGTCCCCCCTTATTAAGGGGGGTTAGGGGGATCGGAAAGTGTTGATGATGGTAGGGTGCGTCAGCGGGCACAAGAATAGCTATCTACTCCAGAATCTTTCCCCGCTGACGCACCCTACTCGAGCCAACCAACTATTTGATTAATTGGTAGAGTGCGAAACTATGCGGTTTAACAGTCAATTCTTGCTCAGAATTGATGTTTTCAGGCAAGCTAGAACCTGAACCCATCCATTTTACATCAGCAGAGTCTAAAATTTTGTTCCACTTGCCTTGGGGAAGTGCTGCCGTAAAATCTACCTCTTGCTTGTTGAAGTTTAGAATGCAGAATATTTGGCTGTCATCTGTCCAGCGACGGAGAAATAAGATTTTTTCGGCTTCAATGCTGGAAACTTCTAGACTGTTTTTGTCGAGTTTTTTCAGGGCGGGAATTGTTCGCCGCAGTTGAATCAAATGTTGGTGCCATTCCCAGAGAATTTTGTGTTTCCCTTCTGTTTGTTTTTCCCAGTTTAACTTGCACTTTTGAAAACTCTCTGGACTTTGGGGGTCTTGAAATTCGCCTGGGTCTTCAAAAGCTTTAAATTCTTGTTGCTTGTCTTTGCGAATCGCTTCAATTAAGTCAGGATCTGAGTGGGAAACAAAGTAGAAAAACGGCGCCGTTTCTCCGTATTCTTCTCCCATAAATAAGAAGGGAATGTAGGGAGAAATAAAAACCGTACCTGCTGCAAGTTTGAGTGCTTCAAAGTCAACTATTTGCGAGAGTCGGTCTCCTAAAATGCGGTTGCCAATTTGGTCGTGGGTTTGGGAAAATACGAGGAATTTTTCGCCCGGTTCATCTTTGACAGAATTGCCGTGTTTTCGCTTTCTGTGCGGGGCATACTGGCCGGAGTAAACAAAGCTTTCTTTGAAGGATTTTTCTAGGTGTTCGCACTTGCCGAAATCTTGGTAGTAGCGGTCATTTTCTCCGGTAAGCAAGGCGTGCAGTGCGTGGTGGAAATCGTCGCACCACTGGGCGTCTAATCCGAAACCGCCGAGTTCTTTGGGACGTACTGTGCGGACATCGTTTAAGTCACTTTCTGCGATTAAGTAAAGTTTCCTTCCGATTTCTTGGGAAATCTCGGCTGTGGCATCGGAGAGTTCTTGCAAAAATGGTCGGGCACCTACTTCAAATATTGCTTGAATTGCATCTAATCTGAGGGCGTCGATGTGATAGTCTCGAAACCAGTAGAGGGCGTTTTGAATAAAGTAGTTACGCACGCCGTCGCTGTAGGCGTCGTCGAAGTTGAGGGGGTCTCCCCAAATTGAGCCGTATTTTGAGGTAAAGTAGGGGCCGAAGTCGCGGAGGTAGTTTCCTTCGGGGCCGAGGTGGTTGTAAACGACATCGAGTATTACTGAGATGCCGTGTTTGTGGCAGGCGTTGATGAGTTTTTTGAAGCCTTCGGGGCCGCCGTAGGAGTTTTGAACGGCGTAGGGATATACGCCGTCGTATCCCCAGTTTCGATCGCCGGGGAATTGGGCGATTGGCATGATTTCTATGGCGTTGATTCCCAGTTCTTTTAGTTGTTTGAGTTGGGTAATTATTGCTTCAAATGTTCCGGCTTGGGTGAATGTGCCGACGTGTAATTCGTAGATGACCATTTCTGGTAAAGGTACGCCTTGCCAATTTTTGTCTGTCCAGGTAAAGGCGCTTTCATCTATTACTTGGGAGGGGGTGTGGACGCCTTGGGGTTGATATTTTGATGCGGGGTCTGGTCTGTCGGTTTTTCCTTCGAGTTGGTAGGTGTAAAGGGTTCCGGGTGGGATGTCTGTTGCTGTGGTTTGCCAGTAACCTTCTGCGGATTGTTGCAGGGGTATGAGGCGTTTTTCTGGGGAAACTATTTGGACTGCTATTTGTTTGAGGGTGGGCGCCCAAACTGTAAACTCACATTGGTTGTTGCCGAGGTAATTTGCTCCTATCTTCACTTTGAGTTGTTCTCCTTATAAAATAGGTTGTTGTCCGATCGCCCTTGGGACGCAATCAAATGCTGTGTTCTTAAGGTGAGAGCGCCTGTGTAGATGGTAATATTACTTAAAATTACAAACAACTAACTCCAGACAGAGTAACGGTTAGAATTATCGCTGGGGCAAAAGTAGCGGTTCGTTATGTATAAATTAGACCATGAATCTGCACCCTTAGCGATCGCCATTCTTGGTCAACTGCAAGAGTTAATATTTCTGGTTTTTTATATAAGGTCTAAAATATATCTAAAGGTAGATAGCAAATCAGCGCGAGCGTGTATTCTATGGTTATTGCTTTTGGACGGGAAATCTGCTGCAATCTTGACTCGGCGGAGTCTCGCGAGTGGTTGGTGACAAACGGAATCGGGGGTTACGCTAGCGGGACGATCGCAAATCTCCTCACCCGCCGCTATCACGGGCTGCTGGTGGCAGCCCTCAAACCCCCGCTGGCACGCACTTTGATGCTGGCGAAGCTGGACGAGACGGCGGTGTATGCCGATCGCGCCTACCCGCTTTATACCAACCGCTGGGCCGATAGTACGATCGAACCCCACGGCTACAACTGCATCGAAAGCTTCCACCTGGAAGGGACAACGCCTGTGTGGAGGTATGCTCTCGCCGATGCGATCCTGGAAAAGCGGATTTGGATGCAGCAAGGGGCTAACACAACGTATATTCAATACCGCAGCCGCCGCGCCTCACAACCGATCGCGATCGCAGTCAAAGCCTTAGTCAACTACCGCGACTACCACCACATGACAAGCGCCGGCGACTGGAAAATAAATTTAGAAACCTTGAAAAATGGTGTTTGTGTTACCGCATTTCCCGGCGCCACGCCGCTTTATTTGCTGACAGATGCCACATCAGAGGCTAAATTTAGAGTTTCTACGCTCTTATACAATTGGTACTACGGATTTGACCTCGAAGCAGAAAAGCGGCGGGGATTGGAATACTGCGAGGATCACTTGCACGCGGCGACTTTTCATTTTGCGATCGCACCGGGAAGTTCTCTCACATTGATCGCGAGTACCGATAAAAATCCTGAACTCAACGGCGGTAAAGCTTTAGAAGTCCGTCGCACCTACGAGGAAGAATTGCTGCAAAACTGGTCAAAAGCGATCGCATCTCCAGACTGGATAAATCACTTAGTGCTAGCAGCCGACCAATTTATTGTCAACCGCCCGCTACCCGAGGAACCGGAGGGTAAAACGATTATCGCCGGATATCCCTGGTTTAGCGACTGGGGGCGCGATACGACGATCGCCCTGCCCGGCCTCACAATCTGTACTGGGCGGTGGGAAATTGCGCGATCGATTTTGCGGACTTTTGCGCGGTATGTCGATCGGGGAATGCTGCCGAACCGCTTCCCGGATGCGGGGGGCGCGCCGGAATACAACACCGCAGACGCGACGCTGTGGTACTTTGAGGCTGTTCGCGCTTACTGCGACTGCACGGGGGACGAGGAACTTTTGACCGAACTCTGGCCGACATTATGTGAGATTGTGGATTGGCACGTGCGGGGAACTCGGTATAACATCCGCGTCGATCCTGACGACGGTTTGCTCTACGCGGGAGAAAGCGGCGTGCAACTGACTTGGATGGATGCGAAAATCGGCGGTTGGGTGGTGACTCCTCGGATCGGTAAGCCGATCGAACTCAGCGCGCTTTGGTACAATGCCGTGCAAGCTATGGCAAGTTTTGCTCGAAGATTGGGCAAATCTCACAATCAATACCAGCAGTTGGGCGATCGCACCTGCGCCGGATTCGATCGCTTCTGGAACCACTCAACCAGCTACTGCTACGACGTTCTCGACGGCCCCGACGGCAACGACATTTCCCTGCGGCCAAACCAGATATTCGCCGTTTCCCTCCCCCTAAACTCCATTCCTCCTCGCTCCGCCAACTCCTTGTCAGCGGGGACGCGCCAGGAAACCCGCTATACACCCTTACTGACGCCCGTGCAGCGCCGCGCCGTCGTGGACGCCTGCGCCCAGGGGCTTCTCACTTCCCACGGCCTCCGCAGCCTCTCGCCGCAGCACCCGCAGTACCGCGGCACCTACGGAGGCGACCAATTGCAGCGCGACAGCGCCTACCACCAAGGCACAGTTTGGGGCTGGCCGATCGGCGCTTTCGTCTTGGCGCACTTGCACGTATACAAAGACCCAGCACAAGCTCGCGAATTCCTGGAACCGATGTCACATCATATAACTGCCGGCGGAGTTGGCAGTCTCGGCGAAATTTTTGAGGGCGACGCCCCGCACTCGCCCCGGGGCTGCACGGCTCAAGCTTGGACTGTGGCTGAGGTGCTGCGGGCTTGGTTGGCAATTAATAATGTGGGTGTTTAAATGGGGAATGTTCTGTTGGGTGGAATAAGAGGTTTATGGCATTATTATTAGCGGGCGATATTGGCGGAACTAAGACAATTTTGCGCTTGGTAGAAAGGAATCTTAAGGGTGAAATGAAAGCTCTTTACGAGTTCCGCTATCCGAGCGGGGAGTTTCCCGATTTAGTGCCGATTGTGCGGCAGTTTTTGACGGAAGCTGCTACAAAACTCGATTTGGCACCGCAGCCGGAAAAAGCTTGTTTTGCGATCGCCGGCCCGGTAGTCAACAACAGCGCCAAACTGACTAATTTGCCTTGGCTGCTGGAAGCTCATCGTTTGGAACAAGAATTAGGAATTTCCCGCGTCAGTTTAATTAATGATTTTGTAGCAGTTGGTTACGGCGTGTGTGGCTTGGAACCTACAGATTTACACACGTTGCAAGTAGGAAAACCCAGTCAGCACGATCCAATTGCTGTTATTGGTGCGGGTACTGGTTTGGGAAATTGTTTTGCAATTCCCGAAGCAAATGGGCTCAGGGTTTTTTCTTCTGAAGGGGGACACGGTGACTTTGCTCCTCGCTCGGAGTTGGAGTTTGATTTGCTGAAATATTTGTTAGCAAAACATGACATTCAAAGAATATCGATCGAGCGTGTAGTTTCGGGACAAGGTATTGTTTCAATTTACCAGTTTTTGCGCGATCGCAAGTTTGCTCCAGAATCAGCGGAGGTGGGGGAAATGATTAGAAAATGGGAGTCGGAAATTGGTAAAAGCGAGAAGACTGTCGATCCGGGTGCGATAATTGCGACTGCGGCATTGAACAAGTGCGATCGGCTTTCGGAACAAACAATGCAAATGTTTGTAGAAGCTTACGGCGCTGTAGCCGGAAATATGGCTGTGTCCCTGCTACCTTACGGCGGTTTCTACATAGCCGGCGGCATCGCTGCGAAGATTTTGCCACTGATTCTAGAAGGCAGTTTTATGCGAGCTTTTACGCACAAAGGTCGGATGGATTCGCTGTTAGAAATGATGCCGGTGCGGGTGGTTTTGAATGGCAATGTCGGGTTAATTGGAGCCGCAGTTTGTGCGGCCGGTCTTTAGGAGATTTCAAGTCGAAGTTATCTCATTGATTACTCGGCGGTTGAAACCGCTCCTTGTCAAACAAAGTCTGCCTTCGCAGACTAAGAGATAAAGGGGGTATTTAAGCCGGATTTACTATTATACTAAATCCGGTTAATTTACCTTATTTATTCTTCAGTCCGCGCACCATCCGGACTTTGTTTGTATAGCCGCGGTTTCAACCGCCGGGTATCTAAATTCGGTAAATTTAGATTATTTATTCTTCAGTCCCCCTCTGCTGCGGACTTTGTTTGTATAGCCGCGGTTTCAACCGCCGGGTATCTCATCTTCAAAATCTTCTGGGCAGCATTTTCCGACACCGGCATCACCGACAGCCGATTACCTTTCCTCACCACCAAAAGCTCATCAGCACCAAACTTTGCTTTCAGTTCATCCAAAGATATTAAATTAACAAACTCCTCAACAAACTCAACTCTCACAGTTTGCCAGCGAGGAGCATCAAACTGCGATTTAGCATCATAATACTCGCTATTCATATCAAACTGAGTCGGATCGGCAATCCCAGTCTCAACCACGCGCGCCGATCCAACAATTCCCGGAATTTTAGTATTAGAATGGTAAAAAAATACTAAATCACCCAAACTCATTTGCCGCATAAAATTGCGCGCTTGATAGTTGCGAACACCGTCCCAAATAGAAAAAATATCTAATTTCAAATCCGCAATACTATAAACATCAGGTTCCGACTTCATCAGCCAATAATTCATGTGCAATTAGGAATTGGTAATTGGTAATTGGTAATCGGTAATATCCTGTCCGGGTAATCGCTGATAATTATTGTGTAGTGGGAGCTTCAAGCTCGCACTGTACTCGTAATTGATTGACCGGACATAATATAATCGGTAATCGGTAATCAGTAATTTTACTGCTGACTAATGACTAATGACTAATGACTAATGACTAATGACTATAAAATATCTTTCCGCTTCTGCAACCACAGAGTCAACATTAAATACACGAAAATATGCACGCACAAAATCCCCCAATTTAAACTCAAGTTCTCCCAAGTTGGATCGTAAACAGGAGTGGGTTCAAACGGCTGAGGAAGTGTACTCCCATCTGGCAAAGTCGTAGGCGCGGGAACCAGGGAATTTACATTAACTAAAGAGCCGTAAGCGCCCACAGACCAACGACTTAACATCAACCAAGAAAACTTGCTCGCCACACCTTCCATCCTAAACAACACCCCAGAAAAGATAATCTGAGGTAGCAATATTAGAGGTAAAGCACTGTTAGCTTGAGAGCCATTTTTGACGATCGCCGAAACCAGCAATCCGAGACTGATGCAGCTCATCAAAGTCAAAAAAGTGGTAATAGCTGCTCCCACCGGCCAGGAAATCAAACTCGGTTCCGGGGATTTGAAAGCAATCAGAATAACTCCTACCATCAATAGAGTTTGCAATACGGCCAAGCCGGAAAGTATGACAAATTTTGAACCTAAATAAGCAAACAATCCTAAATTCACCAAACGTTCGCGCAAATAAATAGCAGATTCCTTGACAATTTCTTGCAGGGAAGTTGCCAGTCCCACCCAAATAGCCGCGCAGGTAAATACAAACAAAACTCGCATTGCTAAAGGTGCTAAAGTTGGCTCCGGTGCGCCAATTAACGGGTCTTTATCTCGGACGGCCAGCCGCAGCAAACTAATCCCGATCGGAGCAGTTAATAGAGCTAAACTTAAGTTAACTATATCGCGAGAAACGAGTTTAAAATAGCGCTGGGCGAGCAAAACAAGTTGTTTGACAAAAGATGCAGATTTTGGCTTAGAAGGCGCGGCTGATTTTTTGCCATTGGCGTTGCCGGTGCTGAAGTGGTTGACAATATAGCGCTGATAGTAGGGAGATTTATTGAACTTTTGTGCCCAGCTTTGAACGTTGGTTTCTCCTGTTTCTAATTCGTTGTAAATGTCGGCAAAATCTCCGGTTTTGACATCGAAAAAATCGAGCGCTTCCGCAGGCGGGCCGAAGTAACAAAGCCGTCCGCCGCGGCCCATAAATACAATACGATCGCACATCGTGATATTCGCCGTCGCGTGAGTCACCAGAATCACCGTGCGGCCTTGACTTGCCAACTTTCGCAGCAGTTGCATCATCTTCTTGTCCAAACCCGGATCGAGCCCAGAAGTCGGTTCGTCCAAAAAGAAAAGTTTCGGATCTGCTAACAGTTCAACTCCAATGCTAACCCGTTTGCGCTGTCCGCCGCTAAGCTGTTTTACAAAAGCAGTACGGCGGTGAGTCATTTCAATATCTTCTAAAGTTTTTGTAACTACCTGCTGAACATCTGTATCGGGAGGTAAGCGCAATTTAGCTGCATAACTCAAAACTTCTTCTACTGTCAAATCTGCGTGCACAATATCATCTTGAGGTACGTAACCAATTTGATTGCGATAAATATTGAAGTTTTCGCGCAGGTTGTCGCCGTTGAGAAACACAGCGCCTTCAGTAGTTTTCTCGATGCCTAAAAGCGTCCGCATTAAAGTAGATTTTCCCGCACCGCTACCACCGACTAAAGCCACAAACTGCCCCGGTTCGATCGCCAAAGTGATACGATCCAAACGCTTGGGAATCACCAGACTGTCAGCATCCAAGCGAATTTGATTGCCTCGGTCTTGCACCTCTAACGTATGATTGCGGTAAGTTAGAGTAAACGGGCCGATCCGAATTGCATCTCCCTCAGCCAACTGTACAGAATTTGTGATGCGCTGACCGTTGACAAAAACGCCATTAACGCTGTGATCTCGTAAAATATAATTGCCGCGACTGTCAGCATCGATTGTCGCGTGGCGCCTCGAAACCAGCGGCGCATCCAATTGCAGCGAAGCATTTGGATCGCGGCCCAACAAAACCGATCGATTGCTGAGGGGAATTGACTGTTTGTTGGGGGGAAAGATTTGACTCGCCAGGGGATTAAAATAAGTCACCAAAACTTGATTTTTAGGATCGAGACCTATTTTAATTTCTGTACCGTTTTTGAGACAATAACCGTCATTGGGAGTGATGCGAGTGCGATCGACAAATAAGCCATTAGTGCTCGGCTGCTGGCCGTCACCGTCGTAAATCCAGTAATTTTGGCCAATTTGGCGCAACAGGGCGTGAACCCCGGAAACAGCGCGCCAGGGCTCGGGAACAAGCAAATCAGCACGAGTGCGATCGCGCCCCAAGATGTGCTGCGACTGTTTTAACTCCAACTGTAAAGTGTGCCCTTGACTGATTAATACTAAATAAGGGCGATCGCTGACAGCAGTCGGTTGTCCTATATTACCCATTATATTTAAATCGCATTTTTTACAATCACATTTGTCAGCATATCAAAAGTAAGGCAACAATCTACTTATTTATTTTATAACTTATGCAAAACATCTAAACGTAGGGTGCGCATTGCGCACCTTACCCTATTTAAATGTCGGATGCGCCATGGGCGCGTTACCCCTACATTTCGCCCTAAAAGCGAGAATCATATCACCTTTTGGCAACAACCGACAAACTGCGAAGCCGATTAATAGCCGCCGCCAATTCAAAGCGGCGAAACATCGCAAAATCCCCCTCAGGAAAAGAGGATAAAATATCCATTCCCTGCGCGTCAATATCTGCCATCACCAAATCGATAATTTCCGACAAAGTGCGTTTCCCGTCCATGTACTGCTGCTTAGCATAAACCATTGCCGAGGCGATCGCCCGCAACTGTCCGCTGTCAACAATTTGCTCAACAGCGCCCAAATCAATATCCTCAATTCCGAAAGCCAATTCATCAACATCCCGCACCTTCACCCGCACATCTCGCCGTCCCCGACTCGGATCTAAACTAGCAGGAACCGGGACTCTGTGAGTAATCTCACCAAAACTTTCTCCCCCTTCAGCAGCCCGGCTAATCGAGTAATTATTTGCTATTTCTTTAGCTTTTTCCGTCACATCATATGCTGCAAAATTATCCATGGAAATCACAGTATCCGCCACATCAAAATAATCGCCGCTTCCGCCCATGACTAAAATAGTCGATACGCCACAATCCGCGTACAACTGTTTAACTTTATCGATAAACGGCGTAATCGGTTCCTTATCCTTAGCGATCAGTTCCTGCATTCTGCGATCGCGAATCATAAAATTAGTCGCCGCCCTATCCTCATCCACCAACAAAACAGGTACTAAATCCTCTTCACAATCCGCGACTAATTGTCTCTCCATCACAAAAGATCGAGATTCCCCCCTCTTCCCTCTTCCTTCTTCCCTCTTCCTTCTTCCCTCTTCCTTCGCATTTCTCCCAACTTCCAAAGCCTCAATAATATTAGCAGCTTGCGACGTACTGCCGCTCGCATTTGCAGTATAAAATTGTACAGTATCTCTACCTTGCGGCAAATGATTGATAAAAGGCGAAATATCCACACCCGCAACACTTCTGCCATCTTCCGCCCGAATTTTTACTGCCGCCGGACTTGTCACCACAAATTCCCTACCATCACCCGGAATTCGGTTATAAACTCCCAACTCGATCGCCCTGAGTAAAGTTGATTTACCGTGATAGCCACCCCCAACAATCAAAGTAATGCCAGCGGGAATTCCCATCCCGGAAATTAAACCGCGATTCGGACAATTAAACTCAACCTTTAACGACGGCGGCGACACAAAAGCCACAGCATCATTTAACAGAGGACGGTTGTCAACACCGCTGCGGCGCGGCAAAATAGCACCGTCAGCAACAAACGCAACTAATCCGTTTTCAGCTAACTGCTGCCGCAGCCAATCAGCATCTTCTACCGTTTCAACATGACGGCGACATTCCGCAGCATTTAAGTTAGAATATTTCAGAGATTGGCTGACAATGCGCGGGATATCTTCGCACAGCATTTCAGCAGCTTGTCGCCCTAAAATACTTCGTCCCCCCGCCGGAAGTCCGACGGAAAATCGGATTTCAACCCCCCCTAAGTCCCCCCCTTGGTAAGGGGGGGATATAGAGATTTTCTCCCCCCCTTGGTAAGAGGGGGTTGGGGGGGGTGGGGGGGTAATAAATGCTGAAGTTCGTTCTAAAACTTCTTGTCCGAAGCGAGTCACTGCGATCGTACCGCTTTTACCACTGCCGCGCTTGCTGCTAGTGCTGTAGGCCGCTTTGTCAAACTGGCGAGTTAGGTAATCTCCCAGGGCTATTTCTCGACTGCGAGATTGGAAAAGTTCGCGGGGAATTCGAGCAATGTTTGGCGGAACTTTGACTCTAAATTTACTGGGAGAAGCAAACGGATCTCCCTGGACGTAATCAATGATTAATGTGAATTCGGGAAAATCATAGCTGCCTTGAATGTCTTTGTAGGCTTTGTAGCTTCGATTGTCTAGTTGCAGTAAATGCTGTTTCAGGTTTTCTTTGTTAGTCATTTCTTGTAAGGAAGAAGGAAGAAGGAAGAAGGAAGAAGGAAAGAACACCTTACATAATTACCAATTACCAATTACCAATTACCAATTACCCATTACCAATTACCAATTACCAATTACCAATTACCCATTACCAATTACCAATTACCAATTACCAATTACCAATTACCCATTACCCATTACCCATTACCCATTACCCATTACCCATTACCCATTACCAATTACCCATTACCGAATTTCCAATAGTTTAGCTGCGGCATTGACAACAATTTGGGCAGAACCGGTGAAAAAAGGTCGATCGATATTTGCGAGTGTATCGGTAGACTGGTGGTAGTGGGGCGATCGCAAATTTGCAGTATCCGTCACCAAAACAGCACCAACTCCTTTATACCAGAAAGGCGCGTGGTCGCTCCGCAAAACATCGGGAGTCAGCACCCCTTTCAAGGGCACAGGTAGCGCCACTACTGGTGGTAAATCGGTGTTTCCCGACTCCGCAAAAGTTCTCAACAGCAGCGGATGTTCCGCATCCCCAATCACAGCGATAAACTCGCCTTTGTCGGGAGATGTTACCCCCGATGCTTCTAGAAAAGGTTGCGCTGTCAACCCTTCGGGATATTGCTGGCACCCAGGCGTGCGGCACGCATAACCGATCATATCCAGGACGATCGCGCCTTGCAAATTTTTTAACCGCACCTCGCTACCCGCGAATGCTAAACTGCCTAAAAGCCCGATTTCTTCCCGATCGAAAAATGCCACTTGCAATGTCCGAAGCGTAGGACGAGAGCCCAGCAATCTCGCTACTTCTAAAACTGCTGCAACTCCCGTAGCATTGTCGTCAGCCCCGGGCGATTGCGGTACAGTATCGTAGTGTGCAGCAACGAGAATTGCCCCAGCCTTTGAATCAGTACCTTTTCTCTCGGCGAAGACGTTGATTCCGCGATCGAATTCCTGCAATTTGGGCGAAAATCCGAAGGTTTTTAGTTGTTGCGAAATGTAGTCTCTCGTGAAAGTGCGATATCGTTCTTCCACCCGTTCTCCTGCTAACGTTTCGGCGTGTTTCCACAACCGGGATGCGTCAATTTTTGGTGCATTGACTGCATCCTTTTCAGCAGTCAGAGGTGAGGGAGACGGGTTTTGGGAAGTGTGGATAGTGCGATCGATCGAAACTGCCGGTACAGCCGAAAACCGCTGCCACGAGTCAGAACCCCAACCCGCAGCCGCCAACGCAACCAGAATAAATAGCGCTATCCAAATCAATTGTTTCATCAGTAAGTCTATTTGATATTTTAGACAGTTATATTTTTGATTTTACTTGACACCATAGTGAAAAATAATCCTGTTTCAAAAAATGAAACTCAAAGCTCTTAACATTAGGTTCGTCATCGGACGCTGAACTCAGAAACCCGGTTTCTTTTTATATTTCTTGTTTTTGTCCGCAAAACTCGTAGAAACCGGGTTTCTAGCCTTCGATGCGAACCTTAGCGCTGTCATTCGATTTTAGATTTTAGATTTTAGATTTGGGATTGACCCCACAGATGCAATCCGGGAAACGCAAGGATGAGCGTTGAAGATTTGGGATTGATTCCACGGATGCAAGTCCCTGGCGGGTACCACCTTTGAAATTCAAAGGTCAATACCAGTCGGTGATTTTTTGACCTAAAAACTCCGGTAAAAACCTTTAAATGTCGCCCTTGAATGTGTCTTGCTTATTCGGCAATTCAACGGCGACATTCTACCCTACTAATTTACGTGCCAAATTCACAACTCACAACTATTTCTTCTCCAACTCAATCTCCTTGTTAGCCAATATCAACCCGCTGCTGCCACCCACAGCGTAAGGAATAGTTGTTGCTGAAAATTCAACAATTTGAGTAGGTTGTTGAAACCACTCCGAATAACTGGGATTGAGCAAATCGTACAGTGCTTTTAAAGCTTGGATTTCTGCCTCAAGTTGCGCTGCTGCTTGGTTAATTCTGCGAGCTTGTGCTTGCAAGCGCTTTTCCCCGGTTTGAACGTCATTTTCTACTTTTTGCCAGTGCTGTCCCGCTAGCAATTTGTCTAGTTCACCTTGTTTGTAATTGAGTACCGCCTGTTTTTGTTCGAGTTGCTTTTCAATAATTTGAGTTTCTCGCTCAATCTCCTGGATTTGTTGCAACCACTGCTCCCCAAAAGCAGCATTTTGCTGGTGGAACTCGGCAAGGGCCTCAGGAGTATTATTCTTGGGAAAACTGACTGTCACTCGGCACTCTGAGCGCTGTACGCAAAGTTTTTCCCGCGCCTCTTGCAGAGTGGTAACTTCTGCTTCGAGCGCGCGGACTTCTGTTTGGAGTTCTGGGATCGTCTGACTCATTGGTTCAATTCCTGGATCTCTGCATCGATTTTAAGCTAATTGTTTGTTTTTATAACAAATCCCGGCCGCCTCTGTGCGGAAATTATCTAATTTTAGCGCGCTCCCAGCCCATGTCTAGGCATAATGGCGGATAGTTTGTGGCACAATGGCCGATGACAGATTTTAAATTAAGATTAAAATTATAATTAGTTACGGGGATAAATTCTTACTTTTGAGATTTTCTATTTACAAAAGCAACATAAATTCAGGTGCTTGTTTTCGGTACCGGCTACAGATATGCTCAAAGCATTCATATTTATTGATACAGGAAGGCATCTTTTTAAAATCAGGAACTCCAGCAAATGAAAATTACGTATCAATTGATTTTGGCATCTTTGACTGCTGCTATTTTTGGGGTTGAATGTTGCATTGATTCAATAAAATTGTCGGCAATTACAGGGAGTACAACCGACAATCGCGGTGTGGAAGCAATTTTGGTGGAGCCTGAGAAACTTAGCTATTTGGGAGCGTCATCTCGCCCCACTACTTCGGCAACCGCCGACTTATTTGTAGATAATTTATCCCAAAGAGAATCGGTACATCCACCGAGCAACAATTTTATACACTCTTCGGAAAATTATCAAAAGGAGCGTAGTTTTAGTCTGGAAATAATCTGTTATTATCTGGCTTTTATTTTTGTAGCAATCTCGTTATTAATCAGGACGAACACAGTAAGTATCTTATCCAAGGCGATGGGGAAATCTCCCTCTGAAACAGAGAAAGAAAAGCTACCAGAAGCCGAAAAAGTGTTGCGTCCAAAAAAAGAACAAGATATCGGAGATACTATTGCCAACATGACCCAAGATTTGCAGCAAACTGCGGAATACGCCCTCGATATTTGCGAGGAAATGAGCGTCTCGATCGTTGCTACAACTCCCGGCGGTCATATCCTGTCGTCAAACCAAGCTACCTGTCAACTTTTAGGATACTCTAAAAAAGAGTTGTTAGGCAAACAAATAGCTGGACTTTTCAAAGAAACTGAATCACCGGCTGCCGGATTAGAATCAGCAAAATTAACAGCCGAAGGTTCTGTCCGCAACGTGGAAAAAGTCTACCTTTCCAAACAGGGTAAAAGAATAATTGTACTGCTTTCTATTTCAACTATTCGCGACGGCAAAGGCGACGTGAGCGGCAAGTTGTATGTAGCACAAGATATTACCGATAGCAAGCGGGCTGAAAGAGATTTGCGGCGCAGTGAAAAAAAGTTTCGGCAACTGGTAGAAACTGTTAATGCTGCTGCATTTATCTATCAGCGCCGACAGTTGCGCTATGTCAATTCTCAGACAGAAGCTTTAACTGGATATACTCGCGAAGAATTGCTAGGATTGGATTTATACGATTTTATTCATCCAGATTTTCGATCGACAGTTAAGCAATGGGGTAAATCCCGCCAGCCGCGAGACAGTGCAGGCTCAAAATATGAAGTTAGAATTATCACGAAAACCGGAGACACACGCTGGATTGAAGCCACTGTTGATATTATCAAATTTGAGAGAAAAGCGTCAATATTAGTCACAGCTTTTGACATTAGCGATCGCAAATTAGCAGAGTTAGAACTAGAAACATCTCTTTCTTTGCTTCAAGCAACCATTGAATCTACTGCTGACGGCATTCTGGCGGTGGACGGCGGCGGAAAAGTTGTCAGCTTTAACCGCAAGTTTGCCCAAATGTGGCAGTTGCCAGATTTTCTGCTAGATTCGAGAGATAGCAACCAAATTTTGGGGTTTGGAATCAGCCAGTTAAAATACCCGGAAATCTTTCTCAACCGTGCTAAAGAATTGTCCGATATCCCCGCAGCAGAAAGTTTCGATATTATCGAGTTTAAAGATGGCAGAATTATCGAACGCTACTCGCTACCGCAGCAGACGGGAGGCAAAATTACTGGTCGAGTGTTCAGCTTTCGAGATGTGACGGAACGATGGCAATCTGAAGAAAAACTCCGCAAAAGTGAAGAACGCTTTCACCTGCTGACGCGGGCAACAAATGATGCAGTTTGGGATTTAAATTTGTCAAGAAATGAGTATTGGTTGAGCGAAGAGTTTGAAAAAGTTTTTGGATACAAACTCAACGAAACTCAGACGATAGAATTAGAATCGTGGTGGCTAAATGTTCATCCCGAAGAACGGGAAAGAGTTAAGTCTAGCTTCAACGAAACAATGAATTCAGATGCTCAATGTTGGTCGGAGGAATACAGCTTTCGCCGCGCAGATGGGGGATATGTTTTTGTGCTCGATCGCGGTTACATCATCCGCAATGCCAGCGGTGAAGCTGTGCGGGCGATTGGCACTATGATGGACATCACTCAGCGCAAGCAAGCTGAAGAAATTATTCGCTATCAAGCTGTTTACGACCAACTGACTGGTTTGCCGAACCGGATACTGTTTAACGATCGCCTGTTGGCGTCATTAATACAAGCTAAAAAAAATAAAAAAATGCTGGCTGTGATGTTTTTAGACTTAGACAGGTTCAAAAAGATTAATGATACACTAGGTCACGCTGCGGGCGATCGCCTGTTAGAAGGTTTTGCCGGACGCATCAGCGACACTTTGCGATCGACGGATACGGTAGCCCGCTGGGGAGGCGACGAATTTACCGTGCTGATTCCCGAAATCAATTGCTTGGAAGATGCAGTTAAAACAGCTCAAAGAATACTCGACAATTTAAAGCCAGCATTTAAACTAGAAGGACAGCCGTTTCACATCAGCAGCAGCATCGGCATTGCCGTTTATCCCAACGACGGCGAAGATGCCGAAACTTTAGTCAAAAATGCCGATGCTGCCTTGTACCGCGCGAAAGAAAGGGGAAGAAATAATTATCAATTATACACTGCAACAATTAATCCCGAAGGCAGCCAGTTGCTAAATATAGAAAACAGGTTGCACGAGGCTCTAGAACGCGGAGAATTTGAGATTTTTTACCAGCCAAAAGTCAACATTACTACTTGGAAAATCCAGGGGATGGAAGCCCTGCTGCGCTGGCAGCATCCAGAATTAGGTTTAGTTTCTCCGGCGACATTTGTTCCGATCGCCGAAGAGAACGGATTAATTGTCCCTATTGGCGAATGGGTGCTGCAAACTGCCTGCGCTCAAAATAAAGCTTGGCAGGATGCTTTGCAACCCGATCTGCGGGTAGCAGTCAATTTTTCGGCGCGGCAGTTCCAGCAATTTAATTTAGTGCAAATGGTGGCGAACTGTTTGGAAAAAACGGGTTTAGCACCGAAGTATTTAGAGTTAGAAATTACTGAGACTACAGCTATGCAAGATGTGGATTATACCACAAAAGTTCTGAGAGATTTGCAGAGTATGGGAGTGCAGATTGCGCTGGACGATTTCGGCACGGGTTATTGTTCTCTAAATTATCTCAAAAAGTTTCCCTTGAATATCTTAAAAATAGACAAATCTTTTGTCAGCGAACTGACGACGGATCCGTGCGAACGGGCGATCGCGAATGCTGTAGCGACGCTGGGGCGAGATTTGAACTTGAGCGTGGTGGCTGAAGGAGTAGAAACTAAAGAGCAGTTGGATTGTTTGCGATCGCTCCACTGTCACGAAATTCAGGGCCACTATTTTAGCAAGGCGCTCTCGGCTGGGGATGCGAGCAAACTGTTGGTAAATTCTCTGTTGAGGAAAGTGAAAATTGCATGATACTTATCGGTGAGGGCGATCGTGCTTTAAGATCCAAAAAGCTCTCAAAACAGTTGATTCAAAGGAGAGTGTCATGATTCAAATCAACCAGCGAAAACTTACTTTCCAGGAATACCTCAGCTATGAATATAATTACGAGCCCACAATCTAGAAGCATACTTATTGACAGCTAGATTAAGAAGTATGCTTCTACTCATGCACAACAAAAGGCGGTCGGGCGGGCAGGTTCTTGGGTGTTTAGCTTGCTAAAACCGCCTTAACAATAGTGTCTGCTATACAAAAATTGGCTCAATTCATCTAAGTCCTGTTTCATCCCGACAGAGTTGCCCTAAAACAAAAGTGAATGCAGGAAGTCGAATTTGTATGCCACCTTCCACAACATGGAATTCTCCACCAGACGTGGCAATCAGCCGATCGACTCCGCAGAACTCACCATAGCAATTCGGGATCTCTAAAGCTTTCTCAAATACTGGTTTTGATCCAAGGTTCATAGCCACAAAGAGCGGCCGATCAAAAGCCGGATCGTGAATGAGTACACACCACACACCATTATTCCTAGAGCATAATAAAGTGCGGACTCCATTCTGAATGAGTCTGTTTTGAAATCTAATTTCTGCCAACTGTCGAATCAATACAAAGGTTGGGTGGGTTTGGCTGTAGGGAGCGAAAGATTTTCGGTTAATCAAACCAAACTGCCAAACACATGCAGGGTTATCAAACATATCTTCCCCCACGTAGCAATCATGGCCAATCCACTCTCCTGTATCCTCTCGTTGATGCTTCCCTAGTGCTCCACAAAACTCCTGTTCCGTTCCTTGATAGATAGAAGGTATTTGAGGTCCTAGAATCAAGCAAGCTAGAGCAAAGTGGAGACGGACTCGAACATCGTCTTGGTGTGCTAGACGACTCAAAAACTCATGGAAGATTCTAGTTGTGTCTTGGTTATCCAAGAACATAATATTGTTCTTCCAACCAGCATGATATGCCTGTGGTGGAGCAAGAAAACCACAAAAATACTCTGCTAAACCCCCTAACCAATTGCCATCACCAAAAGAGTGCTTGACGTTATAATACGTTGGGTAGTCTATCTGATTAGAAAATTTCGCACCATTATATGCAGTTAATTCTTCGTGAGTGCTTCCAGCGTGTTCGGCTATCTGAAGAAACTGCTTTTTCCCCAGGTAGGTAGTGTACCTTGATATCTCTTCAACGCAAGGCTTCCAGAAGTCCAGACCAATGTGACGTGCCGAATCGTATCGAAAGCCATCAATGTCCGTTTCCGCAATCCAATACTTGAGATGATCGATCGGCAGATTTTGAACGTAGCTTGTCTCTGTTCGCCAATCTTCCAAGAAGCCAAATAGTCTTTGATTCACCATATCGGTGTATTCAGGACCGTGGAAAAGTGAAGTGTTCTGTACTTCTATTGGCAGGGTAAGAGCATCTCAATCAGCCTTGACAAAAGGATTTGAGAAGAAGCATCATGTATTCATCATTCATTGCAGCCCGTTTTCTTTTCTGTCGCAAGCTACGCTTGAGAGTAGTTTCTTGATTTACAGCATTCAGGGACATCCGTCTGATAACAGCCAAGTTTCGAGGGCTATTCAAGGACCGAATGCGAGAGCGATATTCATTGAAAGTGACATCTAAAACCCAATGTTCTTGATTTTCAATACTCCAACGTTGACGAATGACGCGACCATTCCGCTTTAGCATCTACGGGTAAGGAACTTAGGTAAAATTGTACTTCATGAGTGGTTTTGTTCCACAGATAACGGAAACGTTCTACTATAACAATAGTCAGAATAATATCTGTCCAGTCTTCTTGTTTGTAAATCCCCCCTAAAGCCCCCACTGGAACCGCCCAAACTTTTCTAGTTTCGATTCGATGATGTATGTGCTTTTTCCCTTCGGGAATCTTCACTCACTTCAATTCCCCCAAATTGGTTGGCTCTGGCTGTTTCAAACCAGGTTTTGACTTGTTTGTAAAGAGTTGGATGATTCTTTTTCAGAGTAACTACACAATCAGCTTTTTTTTGACGAATCAGCCGTACAATCTCGGTTTGAGTACCCATCGCATCCATCGTAATAATCGCTCCGGTGACATCGATTAATTCCAATAGGGCTGGGATAGCTGTGATTTCATTGGAATGGTTTTCAACTTTAACTTGTCCAAGTACCAACCGATTTTCACTCGCCCACGCCGTCACTAAATGTAAATTCTTTTCCCCTGTTTTTCGGTCATAAGAACCTCGGATACTTTTTCCATCAATCGGGATAACTTGTTGGACAACTGGCCCAATTAATTGTTTAACCCCTTCAGTCAACTTCTGTTCTAAAACTTTCGGGTCTACCTTTTCAAAAACTCGTCGGAAGGTATCATCGCTCGGGATACCATTTGGTAAGTCTAAAAATTTTTGCAACCATTGCTGCTTACTGATTCCATAATTTTCCATGTCTTCCCACCCATCACCTCCAGCTATTGTAGATAATATAGCAATGACGAGAATATAGCGGTTCTCAAAAAAGTGAGGTATGCGCGGCTCCGGCCTATTCCCTATTCCCAGTCATACCTCCTATGAGAGCTCGAAAGGCTATATCTTTCAGTAAGTGACGTTTGGTTCGGTTCACTCTCGGGTCGGGTATGTCATCAAAATAACTTGATAAGCTTCCTTGTAACTCTTGCATAGAGATAGGTGAGGGCTTCTTCAGTAGTTTAGACCTTGGCCGGGCGGGCAAGAATCCTTTATCCATTGAGTTTTACCGCTTGATGACTTAGTTTTTAAGGCCTTATAAAATTGCTAATACGTAAATACCACATTTTTTATATTTGTCTTTTTGTCAAGTACAATTTATACTAAATTAGATGAGCTTACCCTGCACCCTTTTACCAAACGTTCCTGCCCAAATGCTATTAACTCTGTGAGTTCAACATAAACCACAGAGCGATCGCGCTAAGTGATAGCCTCTGCATCTTTGGTAGAACGGATTGTGCAGCAATTACTTGTCTTGTCTTTCTATTATACGATCGGCTCTCCCGGATGTTTGGCGTTAAAAGTAGCTGCTGATACAAATTTTCTGGAGTGTGAAGGCCAAAAACCTTGATGCAGACAGATTATAAGCTTGCGTTACCACCACAATTAGGGGAGAGCCATAGGATCTAGCTGCGTAACAGCTTATTGTCAGATTAGTTAAGTCTGCTCTTGCTTTGACTCGGTAGATTGAGCTGGCTCTGTATTCTGCTCCCTTGCCCGTGTCTCATCTGGTTTTTGGATTTGCTTGAGATGAATCTCATTCACCTGATTGATAAAGTTTTCTATTGCCATTTTTCCCATTTGTTGATTTTGGGCTTCGTCGGCTACATCATAGCAACAATAAGCCGGAGTCACTCCTAATATAAATTTCTCTTGTTCCGCTTCTAACAATTCCACAGTCGTGTTAGCAGAAATCCAATTCTCCTGAAAAGGAAAGGAGGTAACTATACTAGCGACTATCGAGGCGACAGCGGGACAAATTACGGGCAGCCACTTGAGCAACGTTTGACCTGGTTCCAATTTGTCTACCAGTACTAAAATTGGTGTGACTCCCGATAAAATAACGGTTGCCAATTGGAAAATATAGTAAATATTTCTCGAAGTCTCTCTAGTCTTTTTATAGTCGTCAATCAACTCCTGACAATATCGTAAAGCCTTTACTCTTGCGGGAGTTATCAGATTGTTATCCGAAGAATTCTTCTGGTTCAACAGATAAGTATATAATTCAGCTTTTTTTCCGAACTCTAACTGATTAGCACGATTCCTCGATTTCTGAGCCAATTGTCTATTGGTCAGGAACAGAAAAATAAAACTAGAGAGAAAAACAGATCCCCAGATAAGGATAAGTTGATTGTCTGGAAAAACTCTGGTAAGGATGCACACACCCACAAAAGCAGCTAGGGATAAATACTCAAAAATTTTCAGGAAGGATAACATTTGTGAACTTGATGAGTCGGATAAATTTTCAACATAGGAAATCTCGTTCGGGTTTTTCTGTGCAGAAGTAGTCATTGGCTTGTAGTTAATTTGGCGATCGGATACAAGTTTAGCTTATTGGGGTTGGTACTCTAGTCCTACCTAAACAGCCAGGGTAAACGAGGAGGGAGGATAGAACCGTCTAAGCGTTATCTAGTGTCTTTGTGTAAGTCAGGCAAGTATTTTACCATGCAAGTCAAGCTCCCAATCAAACACGCGGGCGGCGGACACTGGATTTTTCGGTGTCAAGGCATTGAGAAATCTCATCGGGAAGTGCGAAAAGCGGTTTTATACCATTTTTCTTTCATATCCGATAGAGATAAAGGACGACAAGATGTTGTAATTATCTGCTTTCGCTAGGTCGCAAAAGTCTGTCATAACTTTAAAAAAATGGTATTAAGGGCGATCGCCCTGACTCAGCCGCCACAGAAGTTAAGGTAACAGCCGATCGCCCGATCGACTTAAAACTTAAAATAGTGTGCAGAATAACGGACTTGTGACAAAAGACAGAGGAAAATATCGCTACCCCAACACAAATGCTTTGTCTATGCAGCCAATTCGCACATTTAACGTTTCCCCGTCTCTGCCGGCAATTCTCGAACCCCTACGCAAGCTTGCCTACAA
Source organism: Microcoleus sp. PH2017_12_PCY_D_A (assembly GCF_020738565.1). Taxonomy (NCBI): domain Bacteria; kingdom Bacillati; phylum Cyanobacteriota; class Cyanophyceae; order Oscillatoriales; family Microcoleaceae; genus Microcoleus; species Microcoleus sp. PH2017_12_PCY_D_A. The sequence goes on from NZ_JAEQCI010000016.1 coordinate 29,933, forward strand.
CTTGCACTGGGACTGGAACGTCGATACCAAAGACCTCTTCCGCCGCCTCGATCGAGACCTGTGGGACTCCAGCAACCAAAACCCGGTGCTGATGCTGGGAACCATTTCTCAAGAGCGACTGCAAGAAATGGCAGAAGACGAAGGCTTCATTGCTCAAATGAACCGAGCAGCCCAGCAGTTAGACGATTATCTCAAAAATCGCGCCTGGTACCGCAAACAGCGCGGCACCGATCGCCAGGAATGCTACGCTTACTTTTCGATGGAATTCGGCTTAGTGAAAGCCCTACCCATCTATTCCGGCGGTTTGGGCGTGCTCGCGGGCGACCACCTGAAATCTGCTAGCGACTTGGGCTTGCCCTTGGCTGGCGTAGGCTTGCTGTATCAAGAAGGCTATTTTTCGCAATATCTCAACGCCGACGGCTGGCAGCAAGAACGCTATCCGCTGAACGATTTCTACAATATGCCGCTGCATCTAGAACGCAATCCCGACGGTTCGGAATTGCGGATTGAGGTGGACTATCCCGGCCGCAAGGTATACGCCCGGATTTGGCGGGTACAGGTGGGAACGGTTCCTCTGTACTTGATGGATACAAATATTGAACCTAACAGCCGCTACGACCAAGATATTACCGACCAACTCTACGGCGGTGACAAAACTCTGCGGATGCACCAAGAAATCATGCTGGGCATCGGCGGCGTGAAAATGCTCAAGGCGCTGGGCTTGACTGTTACGGCTTATCACATGAATGAAGGCCACGCGGCTTTCATGGCTTTGGAACGCATACGGATGCTGATGGAGGAACATCACCTGAGTTTCTTGGAAGCGGAACAGGTGGTGATTTCCAGCAGTATGTTTACGACTCACACGCCTGTACCTGCTGGGTTTGACTTGTTCGAGCCGGATATGGTGATGCACTATCTGGGTCAGTATCCCAAGATGTTTGGCTTGTCGCAAAATGAGTTCCTGGCATTGGGCCGGGAGGATACTAAAGATTTGTCTGCACCTCTGAATATGGCAATTTTGGCAATTAAAATGTCGAGTTTTGTCAACGGGGTGGCGGCTTTGCACGGTGTGGTGTCGCGCCCGATGTTCCAAGGGTTGTGGCCGGGTTTGCCTGAAGAAGAGGTGCCGATTACTTCGATTACGAACGGGGTTCACGCTCGCAGTTGTGTGGCGAAGTCTACTCAGGAGTTGTACGATCGCTACCTCGGCCCGGATTGGGAAATGACTCGCAAGGACGATCGACTGTGGGACAGGATGTCGTCGATTCCTGATGAGGAATTGTGGCGGAATCACGAGCGCTGTCGATCGGAGTTGGTAGTATTTGCGCGGGAATGGTTGCAAAAGACTCTGCGCGAGCGCGGTGCTGCTCAAACGGAAATCGAGCACGCGCGGGAGGCTCTCGATCCGAAGGTATTGACGATCGGGTTTGCGCGACGTTTTGCTACTTACAAGCGGGCGACATTATTCTTGCGCGATGTCGATCGCATTATGCGGATCATGCGGGACAAAAACCGCCCGGTGCAGTTTGTGATTGCTGGGAAAGCTCACCCGATGGATATTCCGGGTAAGGAATTGATTCGGGATATCGTTCACTTTATCCGCGAGCACGAAACTATCAGTTCGATGGTGTTTCTGCCGAATTACGACATTAACGTGGCTCGGATGATGGTATCCGGTTGCGATGTGTGGCTGAATACGCCGCGCCGCCCCCGCGAGGCTTCGGGTACTTCCGGGATGAAAGCTTCGATGAATGGTTTGCCAAACCTCAGTATTCTTGACGGTTGGTGGGATGAGGCGGATTATGTTCGTACCGGTTGGCCGATCGGACACGGCGAGTTTTACGAAGATACAAAGTATCAGGATGAAGTCGAGGCGAATGCTTTGTACGACTTGATGGAAAAGGAAGTTGTACCGCTGTTTTACAACCGGGATGCTGATGGAATTCCTCGCGGTTGGACGGCGAAAATGAAGGATTCTATTGCTTTGAACTGTCCTTTCTTCAATACGGCTCGGATGGTGAAGGATTACGCGCGGCGGGCTTATTTCCCGGTGAGCGATCGCTATCACACCATGACGAACGACGGATGCGCTCCGGCGAAGGAGTTGTCTCAATGGAAGAAGCACCTTCTCGGGAAGTGGCAGGATATTAAGATTGAGGCTGTTGATATTTCCCAGGATAAGGAAGTTAAGGTCAATCAGTCGATCGCTGTTAAATCTCGCATCAATCTAATGGGATTGACGCCTGCGGACGTGCAAGTCGAACTTTATCAAGGTTCGGTTGATGCTAATGGCGAAATTGTCGGCGGCGTGCCGATGGTAATGGAGTATTTGGGAGAAGATCCTCACAATGCTAGCCTGTATACGGCTGACATTACTTATACTTCTAGCGGTTTGCAAGGTTTGTCGCTGCGGGTTTTGCCGAAGCACGACAATCTCAGCAGTCCCTATGAAGTTGGTGTGATTCTTTGGGCACATTAAAGAGTTTTGAGTTGACGAGAATTATTAATTGATAATTCCGAACTCATCATTCATAACAAATCCGGGCGAATAGAATTCGCGGCTACACAAACAAAGCCCGCCTCCGCGGGCTGGAAGAGTGGAGTAATATCAAATTCCGAACAAATCCGGGCGAATGGAATTCGCGTCTACACAAACAAAGCCCGCCTCCGCGGGCTGGAAGAGTGGAGTAATATCAAATTCCGAATGATGATATCTCAGTGCTGTCCTCGTTCGCGAGCAGAGTGCAACCCTCGCGAGAGTAATGACTATCGCGAGGGTATTACTATGTACCCGGTTGTACGATCGCCCAAAACTAAATTGCGCTCGATTCCCCAGTACCACCAGTGAGCGCCGATATAAGCGCACAGCAAGGCATCTAACTGGTCTTCTAAGGCTTTGAGAGTTGCAACACTGGTGGGGATTTCGGGGAGTTTTGAACCGCCACTCACAGGAAAGATGCCTGTGCTACAAGACAGATTTAGAGATGGTTCAAGGCTCGGTAAAATATCTACAATATACTGGCAGAGTTTCATCAATTCTAGTTGACGCTCTGCCAGTTTTCCTTTTTTGTATTTGATGATTCTATCTAATTTAAATAAGTTGATTGTGGCTGGATGGGGAAAGACTTCTATTTGATATCTGCCTAATTTCTTAGCTTCAATAGTTGGTGCGTGGACAAATCCTCGGGCTTCTAAACAAAGGCCGAATTCGACTGTTTTTTGCGCGAAGGGGCGGGAAAGGTTGGCGGGATAGCAGCCTGCGTGGTAGCGGCCGAAGTGTTTGTGGGTGAGTTTGTCTGCTTCGCGCATTCCCGTTGGATTGGCGATGATTGTGGGTGCGTCTACGGCGATGATGGCTGGTTCGGTTGGGGAGATTTGCCGATCGATCCAGGTAAGGATGTCGTTGAGGGATTGTTGGCGATCGCACTCGATCAATTGTAATTGGTTATTTTCCCAATTCAAGCAGCACAAACCGCTGGCGCCTGAACTCCAACCTAAATCGATGCCGATAAATTTCATAGTTGTTTAAAGGGCGATCGCCCAAACTTCTCTCAACTTTTCTCCTGCTTTTCATCCGCTGGCGGGGGCTGTTGTTTCATTTCCTTTTGGCGTTCTCTAGCAGCTTGTTCCAAAACGAATGCTGCCAAGCTGCTGATGGAACGCCGTTCCCGATCTGCCCACTCTTCCAGGATGTCATAGATTCCATCGGCTAAATAGGTCGCTAAGCGTTTGGTCATAAGATATTCACTATTTTTTAGTTTAAACCGATCGTAATTGTGCTGTATCTAGACCATTTTGTCGAATATAGCTCATTTACAGCATTTATATATGCTATATCCATGCTATACTCTCAACAAGTCAAAAGCCAGCGCGATCCCTAGGAAAGTTCTTCGCTGGCTTCTGGCCCCTAATAAACAAGGAGGCAATCTCTATGGTACGGCCTGGAAGCGACGAGAGCGAATATACTCGCGGCTATCAACAAGCTTTGGATGACTTTGGCGTGACGCAACTGCTGTCGCGCATCCGCTGCTACTCGGATGACGATTTTGATGTCGATCGCGCGCAGTTGACTCAGCAGGAGTTGGAAAGCTTGGTGGCGGTGGTAATTGAGCGCGTGGCGGCGAATCTCAAGGGTAGTGCGTAGGCGCAAGCCGGGGCGTAGCCATCGCCCGCTATCTCAACTCTCTGAGAAATGCCAATTCTCCGATTGTTGGTGGCGATCGCAATTATTGGGCGATCGTCCGAATTTTGCCGAATGCTCAGCATTACACAATTGCTCGTTTTTTCAACCGCCAAGATGCGGAGGATCGGCGGAGGGCTTTGTGTCGGTTTATTCCGGGCGGTGTGTTTGAGGTTGTGTGCGATCGGGCTTAATCGATAAATAGAAATCCCGTAGGGTTCACTAAATCCAGATCCCCCTCGCATCCCCCTTCTTAAGGGGGACTTTATATCTCTCACTTGTTGTTGAGTTTTGATCCCCCTCGCATCCCCCTTCTTAAGGGGGACTTTGAATGTTCTTGTCCCCCCCTTCTTAAGGGGGGTTAGGGGGGATCTCGACTATTTTGGCATCCAATCAACCAGCCAGGACTTTATTTCGACAGTTTAGAAGGTGCGGGACTGACTATCAGCAATTGATCGCCGGATTGACTTTGTTGAACCGCAACTACTAAAGGGCGAGCGTTAGGGTCTTTTTGCTGTGCTTTTGTTAAAGCGGGAAACAGATAAATCCAGTTGCCTCTATCTAAAAGCAGTCGCCAAACTATAGGTTCTTTGGAGTTATTGATATGATTAAAGTCTTGCTGGCTCAAATCAGCAAATAAACCTATATCTCCGATAGCTTTAAAGCCTTTACCAACGGATCGAAGGGTTTCATCATCGGGCTTTCTACCTAAAGCAATGTTATCTTGCTTGGCGATTAAAGCGACAGCGGGTAAAGTAGAATTTTCGCCGGCATCGCGTCGGGCATCGGCAATTCCTTGGTGGGAAGCTGACGAGAACAAAACCAGCAATACCCAACTGACGATAATAAGTTCGTCAACGAGCGATCGCAGCAATTTAATCGAGTTATATTTATTGATATTAAATCGCTGCCAAGACTTCAAGAAGCGAAGCAGCAACCATAATCTTCTTGTGCGAGCATAGAAACGCCACCGTCGAGTTCTCCGATTGATTGTAGTAGCAAATTTATGGTTTATACTATTGACTAGCCACAAACTTTGGTAGATTGCAAAGGCTGTCAGCAGAATCGCGATCGCACTTCTGAATATCGTCGGGCCATCAGCTAAAAAAACCTGAAGGGGCACCATAAAAAACGATTCGACTGGTAAATCGAGAGTCGTTACCTGTATCTGAAAAAAGTAAAAATACGACCAGCGATAAATCCAGCCAGTGAAAAATAGGGCGGCACCAAGCAAGCCAACAACACTGGCAAAGTTGCCTAAAATATTCGATTCGGGAGTAGGTTGGGGAGTAGCGGACACGGAATGACCTTCAAGGGATGTGAAGTATAATTTTATAACGGTAGCGGGTTAACGCTTACCCTTGAAGGGGGTTTAGGGGGACTATGAAATACAAAACACTTTCTTTTCTAGTTGTAGCACTTTTTACAGTAACGGCGAGTATGGCTGCACGAGTTAATGCCACCAGTCAGGATGTCCAGAAACCAAATTTGCCATCTGTACAAGCACAGGCTAACGCCAGCCAGCCCATACCCGTCGCCTTGCCCATAAAGGCAAAAATTGAGATGAAAGGGGGCGGCATAAGAGACGGTAGAGTTGTACAGATTGATGAGAAAGGGCAAAAATTATGGATACAGGGAGAAACGGAAAAGCGATCGCTCCCGTTGAGTCAAATTGAGAAAATCGTGTTTACCAAAGGTGCAGTGGTTTATCGTACTAATGGGGTGCAGTTTATTCGGGGCGAGATCCCACCAGCGACTAGCACTCAAGCTAAATGGAATGGAATTCCCATCAGTGCTTTTGAGCTGAAGGATGCTGCTCAAGGTCAAGCTGTGGTGAAATTGGGGCCACCTGTGGTGAGTCGAGGGCAATTGCGGGGGATTTTGGGAGTTGCAAAAGATCGGCAATTTGTTGTTGATGAAATGCAGTTTGATGTGCAGAAAAAGACGATGACAATTGCAGCAACTCCGTATTGAGTTCGTCGCGGGGCCAGAAACCGGGTTTTTTTACGAAAATATTTCGTGCAGCGCGCAGATTCGCTAAAAAACCCGGTTTATTTGGTCGGAGTGCGTCCAGGAGTGTAGAATTAAAATCCCAACTCTCTTTACTAAAACCGATGGAAACCATCAATCTTAAAGAAGAAGTCCGCAGCATAATCGATAAACTGCCTGAAAACTTTACTTGGTCTGACCTGATATGTGCAATTTATCTCAGACAAAGGATGCAATCTCAAACAATTCACATTCAAGGCATCAAACCAGAAGTTGAACCAGAAACTTTAGATGAAGTTGCAGAATCTTCGCCTAAACGCAGCATATTTGGGAGCGATCGCGAACTAATTACAACTTCTGATGATTTTGACGAGCCGCTGGAGTTATTGCCATCGCCGCTGGTCGCTCGCTTGCTTGAAAAAACTAAAGAATTGACTAAAGTATCCGCAGAACTATCTGAAATTATTGCTAAGATTGAGAAAGAACGCCAGATTGATGAACCTCATAATTTTTGGGAAGCAATCCAAAATTTTCGTCAAAAAAACAATCTAGAAGCAGCAGGAATTGAGGCAGAAGTTTTTGAGGGACTCAGAGATTCAGCACCAGGGCGCGAGGTTGTTTTGTGAATTTGCAATTTTTATTAGATACTAAGTTTGATGCCTATTCTATTAATTTAATTTGTAAACTATGAAAAAGATGAAACGATTTATCAGCAGTGTTTTGATTTTGGGTGTGTGTTTGACTCCTCTGACTGTGCCGCTGATGGTTCAACCTAGTTGGGGGCAAAGTCAAAATTTACAGGTTGAAGAATTACAGAGACTTATACAGCAAGCAAAGCAACAGGAAGAACAAGGGCAACTGCGACAGGCAATAGAAACATGGCAGCAGGTTCTAGCTCTTGCACGACAATTTAAAATCAAAAAAATTGAAGCTGTAGCACTTAATCGCATTGGTCTATCGTACGCTGAAATTTCCCAACCGCAAGAAGCTTTGAAATACTATAACCAAGCTTTACCAATTACACAGTCACTCGGCAATCGTGCAGAGGAAGCTATTACTTTGAATAATATTGGTGGAGTGTACTTCAGAATTTCTAAACCAGAAGAAGCTTTGAAATACTTGAACCAAGCTTTAATAATTATGCGCTCAGTGGGCAATCGCTATGGGGAAGCTGGTAATTTGAATAATATTGGTGCAGTTTACGACATGATCTCCCAACCGTACGAAGCATTAAAATACTATAGCCAAGCTTTATCAATTATGCGGTCAGTGCGCGATCGCGCAGGCGTTGCTACTACTTTGAATAATATTGGTAGAGTGTACGAGAGCATTTCCCAAGCGCAACAAGCATTGGAATACTTGTACCAAGCTTTACCAATTATGCGAGAAGTGGGGGATCGTGCGGGGGAAGCTACTACTTTGAATAATATTGGTGCAGTTTACGATAGAATCTCTAAACCACAAGAAGCATTAAAATACTATAACCAAGCTTTAACAATTATGCGGGCAATTGGCTATAGGTCGGGAGAAGCTGCTACTTTGAGTAATATTGGTGGTGTATATGACAGTATCTCCCAACCGCAACAAGCATTGGAATACTTGAACCAAGCTTTACCAATTAGGCAGGAAGTAGACGATCGCTTAGGAGAAGCTGCTACTTTGAATAATATTGGTTTAGTCTACAATAGAAACTCTCAACCGCAAGAAGCATTGAAATACTATAATCGAGCTTTACCAATTATGCGGGAAGTGAGAGATCGCACGGGGGAAGCTACTACTTTAAATAACCTTGGTACAGTGTACGAAAACATTTCGCAACCGCAACAAGCATTAAAATACCACAACCAAGCTTTACCAATTAGGCGGGAAGTCGGCGATCTCGCGGGGGAATCTGCTACTTTGAATAATATTGGTTTAGTGTACCATAGTATTTCCCAACCGCAAGAAGCTTTGAAATACTATGACCAAGCTTTAGTAATTACGCGGAAAGTGGGCGATCGTGCAGGCATTGCTACTACTTTGAATAATATTGGTTTTGCCTACCGAGATATAAAGCAACCGACTCAAGCGATCGACAATTGGGAGAAATCCGTCCAAATCACCTTAGAAATGCGAAGTGGTTTACAGCGAGAAAATCGCCAAAAGTTTTTAGAAGGTGAAAGCGGAAGAGCGATCGCCCTCACATCCCTACTCATCGACGAAAACCAAGCCGATCGCGCTTTCCAATGGGTCAACATCGCCACCACAGCCGATCTCGCCGACTACACCCGCCTCATCAACGCCAAAGTAGCCAACCCCCAAGCACAAACATCCATTGACGAGTGGAATCAAAAAAATCAACAACTCCAATACCTCCGCCGCCAACTCCAAGACAAATTCTCAGAAAATCTCTCCCGACAAATGCGGGAATTAGAAACAGAAGTCAACCGCAAAGCAGAAGAAATCTCCCGTCAATTCCCAGAAGTCGCCGAGCTCTTTGAAAGCACACCCAAAGACATCGCCCAACTGAAAGCAAGTATCCCGCCCGATACCGTTGTCATTCAACCCGTCTTGCTCACAAATGTCAAAAATCTCCCCAATACGATCGCCCTATTTGTCTTGACAAAAGACAGTTTAAGTGTTAAAAAAATTCCTATTAATCCCGCAGAATTAGACAAACTCCTCACTCAATACCGCGAACAACTGCAAAATACAGGCGACACTAACTTCACCGTTACAGGTGGTAAACTCTACGAAATCCTGATTCGTCCGATCGAAGACCAAATTAAAGCTACTTCCGCCAAACAATTGAGCATCATCGCTACGGGTAAACTGCGCTACATCCCCTTTGAAACGCTGTATGACGAAAAAACTGATGAATTCCTCATTCAGAAATATCCCGTCAACTATCTCACCCGCATTTCAACTAGACCTATTCCCGATTCGACATTACAAAGCGGCATCTTAGCATTAGGAAATCCCGTCACCCGCAATCCCTATAATTTACCAAATTCGCCCGAGGAAGTTCAAAATATTACCAAATTGTTTCCCAGCAGTTTATCCTATATCGGTAATACTGCTACCCTCGACCAATTCAAAACCCAAGCACCCCGCTTTCCCTTTTTGCACCTAGCAACTCACGGATGTTTTCAACCCGAAGGCTGCTGCTTGCTTAACTCTCCAAATTGTAGGAAACCCGACAGACTGGATTTACAGCCGAATACTATCCTTTTTGCCGATCGCGAATTCAATATTGCCGATGCCGCCTTATTAGGATTGCAAAACACCAGACTCCTCACCTTAAGTGCGTGTCAAACTGCTTTGCAAGCGAATTCCAACGGCGAAGAAATATCTGGAATTGCCTATGTTTTTGAGCGTGCGGGTGCGAAAGCTGTGATGGCGAGTCTTTGGAATGTTGATGATAAAACTACTAAAGAATTGATGGTTGCATTTTATCAAAATATTAATAAAGGGATGAGTAAAGGGGAAGCATTGCGGCAAGCTAAATTGAGTCTAATCAAACGCAATTTCCTTCCTTTTTATTGGTCGCCATTTATTTTGATTGGTGATGCGAGGTAGAATATCGGGCGGTTGAACACCCGGCGGTTGAAACCGCGTCGATACAAACAAAACCCGGATGGTGCGCGGACTGAAGAGTAGAGAGTTGAAATTACATTATCTTCTTCAGTCCGCGGAGGCGAACTTCCTTTGTGTAGATGCGGTTTCAACCGCCGTCTTATCTATAAATCTTATATTTGCCATCCAAAAAATCCGATCGCACAACGAATCGCCCAAACCGGCCCAACCAAATTTATACGCGCAAGACGGCAAATACAACACAACGTATACGGTTTGCCACAATGCCCGAATCGATCGCACGCCCTACATTAGGAAGAGTAAAGAAAAGCAGTCCAAAGCTGTAGCAGTAAAAGCCTCACCGATGCAACCGTCCCCCAACAGGTTCGGTAAATACACCTTCATCGCAAGGTCTAACCGCCCGCAGTATAGAGATAAGCACCCTATCGAAGACTGTTGTATTAAAGCAGAACTGACTACCCGTAAACCGCGAAGTAGAATCGCAGTTCTGAATAACCAGACTATCACACAGATAGAAAACCAAAATTTTGTAGAGATTGGAGCCGGAACACCCCTATGGGAAAAGTAGTTGGAATTGACTTAGGTACGACAAACTCCTGCGTCGCAGTTATGGAAGGCGGCAAACCCACCGTCATAGCCAACGCCGAAGGGGGTCGCACCACACCTTCCGTAGTAGCATATGCTAAAAATGGCGATCAACTCGTCGGACAAATCGCCAAGCGTCAAGCCGTGATGAACGCCGAAAACACCTTTTACTCAGTAAAACGGTTTATCGGGCGTCGGGTTGACGAAGTAACCCACGAAACCACAGAAGTTTCCTACAAAGTCCTGAAAGTCGGCAACAGCCTCAAACTCGACTGTCCCGCCCGCGGCAAGCAATTTGCTCCCGAAGAAATTTCCGCGCAAGTGTTGCGTAAACTCGTAGAAGATGCCAGCAAATACCTCGGTGAAACTGTTACCCAAGCGGTAATTACAGTGCCCGCTTACTTCAACGATTCCCAGCGCCAAGCTACTAAAGACGCGGGAAAAATTGCCGGTATTGAAGTTCTGCGGATTATTAACGAACCTACAGCAGCCGCTTTAGCCTACGGATTAGATAAAAAGAGCAACGAAACGATCCTCGTATTTGACTTGGGTGGCGGTACTTTCGACGTATCAATTCTCGAAGTCGGCGACGGCGTATTTGAAGTGCTAGCAACTTCTGGAGACACTCACCTCGGTGGTGACGACTTCGACAAAAAAATTGTTGATTTCATCGCCGGAGAATTCCAAAGAGCCGAAGGAATTGACCTCCGCAAAGATAAACAAGCACTGCAACGCCTGACGGAAGCAGCCGAAAAAGCCAAGATTGAACTTTCGAGCGTTACCCAAGCAGAAATCAACTTGCCGTTTATTACCGCAACTCAAGACGGGCCAAAACACTTGGACACCACCTTGACTCGGGGCAAGTTTGAAGAGCTTTGTTCTGATTTGATCGATCGCTCTCGCATTCCCGTAGAAAACGCAATCCGCGACGCCAAACTCGACAAATCTGCAATTAATGAAGTTGTCTTGGTCGGCGGTTCTACGCGCATCCCAGCCGTGCAAGAACTCGTTAAAAAAATCCTCGGCAAAGACCCGAACCAAACGGTAAACCCGGATGAAGTGGTCGCAGTCGGTGCAGCAATTCAAGCCGGCGTGCTCGCAGGCGAAGTCAAAGACATCCTGTTGCTCGATGTTACCCCGCTGTCTCTCGGCGTCGAAACCTTGGGCGGCGTGATGACAAAAATCATTCCCCGCAACACCACAATTCCTACCAAGAAGTCGGAAACTTTCTCGACTGCTGTAGATGGCCAAACTAACGTGGAAATTCACGTTTTGCAAGGCGAACGGGAAATGGCTAATGACAACAAGGATTTGGGAACTTTCCGCTTAGATGGAGTTCCGCCTGCTCCCCGCGGCGTACCGCAAATTGAAGTTACTTTCGATATCGATGCTAACGGTATTTTGAATGTAGCTGCTAAGGATAAAGGTACTGGTAAGGAGCAATCTATTAGCATTACTGGTGCTTCTACTTTGCCTAGCAATGAAGTCGATCGCATGGTTCGGGAAGCCGAATCGAATGCGGCTGCTGACAAAGAACGTCGCGAACGGATCGATCGCAAAAACCAAGCAGACTCCTTAGCCTATCAAATCGAGAAGCAGTTGGCAGAATTGGGCGATAAGGTTCCCGATGCTGACAAGACGAAGGTTGAAGGCTTGATCAAAGACTTGCGCGAAGCCGTCGCCAAAGAAGACGACACAGCTATCAAGACACTGACAACCGAGTTGCAGCAAGCATTCTACGCTGTCAGCAGCAACCTGTACCAGCAAGCAGGCGGCCCCACTGACGGCCCTGGTGGCCCCGGCGGCTACGGAGACGGCGGCCCGACAGGCGGCGGCGACGACGTGATTGATGCCGACTTCACCGAAGGCAACAAATAGCAGGCTAATACCAATTTTTTATGAGGCTGCATAGAATTCGATCCCCCCTAGCCAAGCCAAGAGGGCGGGCACGGGGGCACCGCCCCTACTAAGGGGGGGACAAGATTCTTCTCAAAGTCCCCCTTCTTAAGGGGGATGAGAGGGGGATCGAGAAATGTGCAACGACCCGTTAAATCGGTATAAACTAAAAGCCCGCAGTTAGAAGTAGGAAACCCGGTTTTGAAGAGAAGCCGGGTTTCTCTGTATGATTAAAGTTAACACCTTCATGATTCGGCGATTGAAATCGCTTCTACAAAAACGAAGTCCGCCTCCGCGGACTAAGAAATACAGTCAGGAGTAATCTAAATGTCTCGTTCTCCTATACAAAATTCATCCGCAAACACTCCCAACAAATCTCAGGCTGCATCTTTGCGTCGTCTTCGCCGCATCAGTCATTTACTAGACAATGCAATTCCGATTCCCGGCACAAAATACCGCATCGGACTCGATCCAATATTAGGATTGATACCGGGCGGCGGCGATTTAGTTGGTTCAATTTTTGCAGGTTATGTTGTTTTTAAATCCGCTCAAATGGGAGTGCCACAAGAGACTTTAGTCAAGATGGCGGCTAACATCGTATTTGATACAGTTGCTGGGACTGTACCTGTGGCTGGAGACTTGTTAGATGTTGCTTGGAAAGCTAATATCAAAAATATCGAATTGCTGGATGCTCATTTAGGTAGCCCCGAACCGGCTGGAAAAAAAGCTGATTGGTTGTTTGTGGTGGCTTTGCTGTTGGGTTTGATGTTGATTGTTGGTAGTGTAATTTTCTTGAGCGTGATGTTTTTTGGGTGGGTGTTTAAAGCTTTGACTGGCGGTTGATGTTGAGTTTTGGGGTAGGGAAACAGCATTGCTGTGTCCTTTTTAGGACTTCGCACGGGGTTCAGAAACCGAGTTTTTTCCGAGCATACTCATTGCAGTCCCAGATATGGTCAAAAACCCGGTTTCTTCGTAGCAGCGCGTTAGTTATGTCTGAATTTCTGAATAATTTTAGGGTAAAAGTAAGAGACTCGCGATCGCGGGCAACAATTTACTGCAAGCTTCCACCAACGTCGCGGCACTCGGTAAACCAGCAATAGTTCCTTTCAGAATTTTCATAGCCGTTTTCCCAGCCTTTTGCATTGTGCTTTCTTGCGGATTTTCTCCTAATTTTTCCAAAATCTTTATCTGTTCTAATGCTTCAGCTCTATCATCCTCAGATAAATTAGTTTCAGCCTCTATCGCAGTTTGTAACTTAGTCAACAGTTTTTTGATGTCTGGTTTGTCAGGTTCAGAAGAATCCGATAATTGATTAATTGTATTGGCAACTGTACCGCTGTTATCTCCCAAACCTAACGCTCCGGCACCGCTGGCATTAACGGTTCCACCTGTAATTTGTATGTTACGACTTTGGTCGATTGGGTCACTCATAGCTTTACTCTCCGATATAGATTTAGCTTTATTAGTAATCTTAACATTAACTGGTCGGTTAGCCAACAATTTTAGAAGTTCATTTAGCTCCGAACTTTTCTGACGGTAAAACGCTATTTCTCTATCTTTAGCTTGCAGTTCGGATTTGTGCTTGGCTTCTAAATCTTTGATAATTTGCTCGTATGCCTGGATGATTCGAGTAAGACTTTCGTCATTGTGCATGATTTGGCTCAGAGTTCATGCTTACTTTTCCTCCTGAATAATATTAATCGATAGCGGTTGTTTAGCTAACATCAAATTGAGTTCTCTCAGTTCAGCTATTTGTTCGCGACACCAGGCGATTTCCTCCTCTTTGTATTTTAATTCGGCTTTGTATTTGTCGGCGATCGCCCTTAGTGACTCCACATCTTCCGATTCGGCGATCGACTCATCTTCTTGACTGGGATTATCAAGTTCTGTTAAACTTTCCGAAACTGCTTCGGAAATAGCTATTTCTTGACGGTACATGGCAATTTCGCAATCTTTGGCTCGTAATTCCGCTTGATATTTATCTTCAATAGCCTTTAATAGCTGTTCGTAGTTTTGCTTTAAAGCATTATAAATTATAGATTGCTTCTCATCAGTCAAAGCATTGACAAAAATTGCAATTACTCCCTTTTCGGGATTTTCTATACTCTGGATTGACAATTCTGTATTTTCATTCGCGATCGCAGCTTGCAATTGCAGCAGTAATTCTTTGAATTCCGGTTTTTCTGAACTTACTGATACGCTCATAGTTTTGATTTCCGCTGTTACCAGAGTTGGATTAAAATTATAGCATTACTCACTTTGTCAGGAAGGGCGATCCTCTTCGAGGGCTGCACTAACGGCAGAATCAGACAACTCCTCGATCGAGTTGGCTGTTGTACCGTCATTATCTCCTAAACTTAATGAGCCGGCACCGGCAGCGTTAATCGTTCCTCCTGAAATTTCAACTTTGCGACTTTGGTCGATGTTGTCGCTTCCGATTTTATTCTCTGCTGTAGCTTTAACTTCTATGGTAACAGGTTTAGCAGCCAGTTGGATAACGACTCCTTCAAGAAAAGTTATCTGCTTGTCTTTATCTTCCAATCTTGCAGCCATTAGTTCATAACTTTGTGTGAAATTTTTATGAATATGCTCCTTATTAGCATCAGGTGGTACGCTAACTTTGACAACAATGACTCCATCGCCTTTATTTTCAATACTCTGGATAGTGAGTTCCGTACCTTCATTTTCCACTTGCAATTGTTTGAATGCAGCAACAAAAGCTTTCCAGTCAATGCCGTTACGAAAAATTAGATCGATGGTGTTCAAAACCTCATCAAACAATTTGGTAAATTCTCCCGATGCAAATTCGCCACTGCTGGGACGACGTTCGCGATCGTCAGTTCCCGATTTGGGATATTCTAGAAGATAGACAAACCGACAGTCAACGCGATCGAGCTTTGTATTACCGTCAATGTTCCAAGCTTCCAAACAAGCACCTGTAAAACGAGCTGCTGTAAAATCTGTTGCCAAAGCTTGAGTTTCAGTGAGGTTTGCCCATTCCAAATTAGCTTGATGCAAAGTTGCTTCGTTGAGGTTAGCCTGCTTGAGATTAGCCTCGTTGAGATTAACGCCTGTCAGGTTTGCGCCTTGGAGATTCGCACCAACATAGGATTTTTTGTAGCCATTGCCAGTGACGAGTAATTCTCGGACGCGGGTATCAGCTAATATCGATTTACCGACTCGCGCGCGATCGAGTTTTTCTGTATTTCGGAAGCAAGTGCGAGTGAGATTAGCTGTTCTAAAATCTGTACTTTTGAGAGTTGCTTCAGTGAAATTGGCATCAGTTAAATCGGCATTACGAAAAGTAGTACCTTTCACAGTTGCATACTCAATTGCTATACTTTTTAGCCACGAAAATCTGTTATCATCAGCTAAAGCTCGCTTGCTAATATAACCTGATATAAAAGTAACAGCGTAAATGCCAACCACAGCCCCAACGACACTAATAGCTCTTGCTGTTGCAAACGCCTTAACAAAAGCTACAAGTATTAGTGCGATCAAACTTCCAAATAAAGTCGCGATCACACCTAAAGCAAAAGTATCAGATACAACTCCAGCAAAAGTTAAAGCCAAAGCCAAAGAAAACTCTACAGCAAAAACCAAAGTTAATAATAAACCCAGACTTACAGGTCCAGCTACTTCTAATGATAAGCCAAAGGAAAACGTTAAAATTACAACAAAAACAAAAGCTATAACTAGGAAAAATTCAAAAGCAGACTTGAATCCGTGGGGGATAATAATCATCAAGAAAATAACAGTAGCTATTGAAAAGATTATCCCCGGGTAACTCAGAAATTTTTGATAGTTTTCGGACAAAAAAGCTCCTACAAAAGCACCGCCTATTGCCGCGACACATCCCGCTGCTGCTGCGATAAGTAATGCGATTATTAGCAGTGGAATTTGCCATCGCTGTTGCAGTCCTGCTTTGGCACGGGTGAAGTCAGCTTCTCTGAGGATGGCATTGGTGAAGTTTGCACCTCGGATGTCTGCACCGATGAATTTTGCACCTGTGAGGTTTTGACCTTTGAAGTTGCGGCCTCGGAGATTTTTACCGGAGAAGTCTTGGGGCATGACTTTACGCAGGGAGATAGTAGTTATTTTTTCATTGCGATGCTGTGGCGATCGCCCTGACAAAAATTTTACGGAATTGGATAAAAATCTAGCACAAAGGTAGGGATAGTTACAACCACTGACTTAGATACGTTTATTCATACCTGATGTAAGTTCCTAAAAATTCCAGTTGATTCATCATTTCCTCAGCAGACTTGCTCCGAATCAAATTCAACAACCCGCGCAACTGTTCGCCTACAGAGTAACTTTGTCGCGGTGCAACAATAATTCCTGAATGACTCCCGCCTACTGCGAGCAAGTTCCCGTGCAACCGACAGAAATCTCGACTATTAAAAGTATAAATGACTCGACCTTGCTCTGTTGCCCATATCAGTTGTTCTTCATCTATACGCCCTAAATTATTGGCATCTGAGACAGTCAGTACATCAACCCCATTCTCTCGCAGGGCTTGCACGAATGCTTTTCTAAGCGTATCCTGATCCAAATACAAACGAATCTGGCTCATCAAAGATTCCCCGCCCTGTTTTCAGCTTCCAAAAGCTGATATTCAGCTAATTCCGCAGCTAAATCTGCCTCAATTTCATTACGGTTAGCATGATAGTAAGATAGGGCCGCATAAACCTGTGCTAAATCTAAATAGGGAATCTCTTCGAGTATTTCTTCTACACTCAGTCCTTCTTTATTCCAAACGGCAATTTGAGCAATAGAAATTCTGGTTCCCGCAATTCGGGGCCGCCCTCCACAAGTTTCAGGCGTACTGACAACCAGAGTGCCAATGTCGATCGCAGTTGTTGACATAGTTACCTCTTAATAAAAACTCAAACAAGCCAAAATATCCTGTTGCGTGAGATAGGGAAAATCATCTAGGATTTCTTGATAAGTCATCCCAGATGCAAGATATTCCAACACGTCATAAACCGTAATTCTCATGCCCCGAATACAGGGTTTGCCACCACGCTTCCCCGGTTCGATCGTAATGATCTTAGCGATGTCTTGTTCTGATATGGCACTTTTCCTTTACCTTATTTTCTCAATTCTAGCTTAACAAAGGGATAAAGCGCTCCTAACGTTTGGTAGTTTCCAGCATTTTATTAGTTCCTTTAGTTTCCTAATTCATTTTAACTCAATCCCCCCACAGCCAGCACTCGCATCAATTCCCATCAGGGCCGTACCCGGAGTCTTTTTGAGTATCTTTTCGCCGATCGCGCTTCCTCATGCAATAATGAGATAACTTGCACAAAAACTCTATCAGTAGTGTCAGCCTTGCCACCTTACTACTACAGGTAGCGTCTCCAATCTCAACTTGTGCGAATTCCCAATTAAACCGGCTGTCGCTCTACACAATTTTCCCCTAATGGCTGAAGTCCCCCAATCTCCCACAGAACTCGCCGAAGCCCTCAGAGGCTTGACAGATATCAATTTCCAATTACCAGACCCCGAAGACGAACAAATACCAGACTTCGATTTTGACAATCAGGTTGACAACGCCTGGAAAGTGTGCGATCGTTTCGACTTACAAACCGACATCTGGCGCGGACAAATTCTCCGCACAGTCAGAGATAGAGAAAAAAAAGGCGGCGACGGACGCGGTACAGGCTTCTTGAATTGGCTAAAAGAAAGAGAAATCAGCAAAAGTCAAGCCTATTCTTTAATCGAATTAGCTAAAAGTGCCGATACTCTCATCGAACAAGGAGATTTAGACCCAGAATCCATTAGAAACTTCAGCAAAAGAGCCTTTGTAGAAACGGCCAAAGCATCTCCCGAAGTACAGCAAATGGTAACAGATGCTGCCGGAAAGGGCGATCGTATCACCCGCCGCGAAGTCAAACAACTATCCGACGAATGGATGGCAATGAACTCAGATTTATTGCCAGAAGAAGTCAAAGAAAAAGCATCTAGCGGTTCTCTTCCTTCCCGCTATCTGGCTCCTTTAGTCAAAGAAATGGAGAAACTCTCCCCATCTCACCAAAGCGAAATTCAAAAAGAAGTAGCAGAAAATCCCGACGTAGATACAGTCAAACAGCTAACTTCCGACGCCAAGAATTTATCAAAATATCTCGACGCCGCCGCCCAAGTGCAAGCTCTCAACCAGTCTCACCTAGACATGGAAATGGCTTTAGAAGAATCTTTGCGAGTCGGCTGTTTGGGAACCACAGCAGATGTTGTCAAACAAGCCGCACAGCTAGAACAAACTGTAGTCAAACTCTACACTGTTTGGAAGCGTTTAGGCAGTTTGGCAGATAGATTGTACGTGGATACAGGAGCAAGCACACCAAATTTGCGCTTACTTTTGGGATGCTTGGACAGTCTGTCGGGAGAAAAGATTGAAGTGGATTTCGGAGACGGAGAACGCTCGATTCGCTTGCAAATTATCAGCGAATAGCTAAACCTTGACCTGGGTTCGTAGTGAGGACTTTAGTCCTTCTTAATGCGGACTAAAGTCCTCACTACGAACCAAATCTGCGTCAATCCCTGTTTATCTGCGGTGAAAATTTCTGATTTTGTTCCAAAGATAGCGGGGATTCAAATAACGCCGATATTTGGTAACTACTTCTTTCCCCAAAATTACCACGCTCAGCCAAAAACACACTTCGGCTAGCACAGCTAAAACAACATCTATTTGCGTTTTTTCGGCGATGCTGAGTGGTAGGAACTGTACAACAAACAAGATTGCCAACCAGGGCAAAAAAGATGCAATAAATAAAAACCAACCCAGCTTTTGCATACATTCAGATTGTTCGCAATGAGATGTTTGTTTGTAGTCAGGACTTCAGTCCTTTTTGACTTTCAATCCAAACAGAGGACTGAAGTCCGAACGATCAAACTTAATTTTGCCCCGAACTCCAACTCAATTCTTAATTCCCGTCGCCGCAATTCCCCGAATAAACTGCCGCTGGCCAGCCAAAAACAACAACACCACCGGCACAGTCCCAATTACCACCGCCGCCATCAACAACTGCCAACTGCTAGTAAACTGTTCCTGAAACTCCGCCAAAGCCAACTGTACAGTCCGCAACTCCGGCCGCGTCGTAAACACCAGCGGCTTAAACAAATCATTCCACTCGCCGATAAACGTAAACAAAAACAGCGTCACCAAAGCAGGGCGCGCCAAAGGCAGCATCACCTGCCATAATACCTGCCAGCGGTTAGCCCCATCCAGCATTGCCGCCTCCTCCAACTCCACCGGAATTGTCAGAAAATACTGGCGCAGCAGAAAAATCCCAAAACCGTTAACCGCCGTGGGCAAAATCAGCGCCCCGTAAGTATTCAGCAAATGGCCCCACTTCAAAACCATGAATATTGGAATCACCAAAAGCTGAAACGGAATCACCAGTGTCGCCAAAACCACCAAAACTATGGCCTGTCGCCCGCGAAACTTCAGAGAAGCCAAAGCATAACCCGCCAAAGCAGAAGTCACTACCTGAAAAGCAGTAACTGCGATCGCCACTAGAGTAGAATTAATAAATGCCAACAAAAAATTACCCCGCCGCCAAGCCTCTTGATAGTTCTCAAAAGTCAGGCCTGTGGTCTTGACACCCACACCAGATGGTGATAATGAAACCAAAAATACAGCAGCCAGCGGCAGCAGCACCAGCGCAGCCCCCGCCAGCAACAAAATAAAACTCAGCAGTTCCAGCCCTTGAGACTTGTCCCACGATTTACCCATAAACTTGTGAATTAACCTAAAATAATAAGCTTGTGAGGTTCTCAAACCCGATCGCCTTCCAGATTCCCACACAACCGTAAATTTTTAGTCGAAAATAGGTAAAGTGTAGTGCACGCGACCCCAAAATTTAAAGGGGTTTCCCAACATCCTACAAGGTTATACGAGGAGACGACATATTTATGCCCCAGCTTGAGGCCAGCCCAACAATTGACTTTCACACCGAAACGTACAAAGACGCTTACAGCCGCATCAACGCCATAGTGATTGAAGGCGAACAAGAAGCTCACGACAATTACCTGCAACTGGCCGAAATGTTGGCTGACAAAAAAAGCGAGTTAATTGGCTTGTCCAAGATGGAGAACCGCCACATGAAAGGCTTCCAAGCTTGTGGCAAGAATCTCAAAGTCACGCCAGACATGGCATTTGCCAAAGAATTCTTTTCTCAGTTGCACAGCAACTTCCAAACGGCCGCAGCCGAAGGTAAGGTTGTAACTTGCTTGCTGATTCAATCACTCATTATCGAGTGTTTTGCGATCGCAGCATACAACATCTACATCCCCGTCGCCGATGACTTTGCCCGCAAAATCACCGAAGGCGTCGTCAAAGAAGAATACAGCCACCTCAACTTTGGGGAAGTCTGGCTGCAAGCTCACTTTGAAGAATCCAAAGCCGAACTCGAAGTCGCCAACCGCCAAAACCTGCCCATCATCTGGAGACTGCTAAACGCTGTCGCAGACGATGCTCGCGTTTTGGGGATGGAAAAAGACGCTTTAATCGAAGACTTTATGATTGCCTACGGTGAAGCCCTAGGCAACATTGGCTTTAACAACCGCGACATCATGCGGATGTCAGCACAAGGCCTCGCAGCCTAGTTAATTGGGAAACAAGGAATGGGAAAAAAATTAAAAATTAAAAATGAGGTATCTCATTGTTAATTAGCAAATTTAAATTTTCCTTCTTCCTTCTTCCTTCTTCACATCGATCTTCTTCCTTCTTCCTTCTTCTTCAATCTTCCTTCATTTGACAACTTAATGTTTGGTCTAATCGGTCACTTAACCAGCTTAGAACACGCCCAATCAGTAGCTAACGAGCTGGGCTATCCAGAATATGCCGATCAAGGGCTCGATTTTTGGTGCAGCGCACCGCCCCAGATAGTCGATCATATCACTGTCACTAGCATTACCGGGCAAAAAATAGAAGGCCGCTATGTGGAGTCGTGTTTTCTACCAGAAATGCTAGCCACTCGCCGGATCAAAGCAGCCACTCGCAAAATTATTAATGCGATGGCACACGCTCAAAAAAACGGGATTAATATCACTGCTTTAGGCGGTTTTTCTTCGATCATTTTTGAAACTTTCAACTTGCAGCAAATTAAGCAAATTCGCAATCTCAAGTTGGAGTTTGAACGGTTCACCACTGGTAACACCCACACGGCTTACATCCTCTGCCGCCAAGTAGAAGAAGCAGCCCCCAAATTAGGGATTGAACTTTCAAAGGCTACTGTAGCGGTTTGCGGTGCGACTGGGGATATTGGCAGTGCTGTCTGTCGCTGGCTGAATGTTAAAACCAATGTAGCAGAATTGTTGCTCATTGCCCGCGACAAAGAACGATTGCAAGATTTGCAATCGGAATTGGGACGAGGCAAAATCATGGATTTGGAAGAAGCCCTGCCCCAAGCGGATATTGTAGTCTGGGTAGCCAGTATGCCGAAGGGAGTAGAAATTGACCCCAAGACATTGAAGCAACCCTGTTTATTGATTGACGGTGGTTATCCGAAAAATCTGGCAACTCAGGTTCAGCATCCCGAAATTTACGTACTCAACGGCGGGATTGTGGAGCATTCGCTCGATATTGAGTGGAAGATTATGAAGATTGTGAATATGGATGTGCCGGGCCGGCAGTTGTTTGCCTGTTTTGCCGAATCCATGCTGCTGGAATTTGAAAAGTTGTACACCAATTTTTCTTGGGGACGAAATCAAATTACTGTAGAAAAGATGGAGCAAATCGGCGAAATTTCCGTCAAACACGGTTTCCGACCTTTGATGTCATTTTGATGTAATTTGTTGAGGTTATTGGTTATTGAGGAAAGTTTTTCTGATAATAACCAGTAACTTTTTTTTGAGATAGTTATAGCCTTTTGAGGGAAATATGAGGTATGGCCTTTCGATATCCGATGTGAGGTACGACAGGTCAAGCCGGCCTTCCCCGGCCTAGGCCCGCGGAAGCCTAGGCCCGGTTTGCCCGGTTTGCCCGGTTTGCCCGGTTTGCCCTATTCCCGGTTTGCCCAGTCGTACCTCACCATGCTTGAGAAATGCTATAGCTTATACATCAATCTCTTCAATAAATTGACCTGTCATCAAATTGTCCCCGCAGTTTTTGATGGTCATGACTTCGATGATTTTTTTGCCCGTTTCGTCGGAGATGTCGAGAGCTTGGGAAAGTTCAACCAAGAAATCTTTTTCCTCGATGGTGAAAACTCCATCTACTAAAACCAAATCTGCGGCAATCGCAAAAGCTGTTTCTCGAAGCTGAGCATTCAATGCGTTTTTAGCTGCGGCAAATACTTCGGCCGGAGTGTACTGACTGCTCAATTTCAGAACTTTCTTAAATAGTTCTTGGAAGTGTTCGCCAGAATAAGAGCCGAACAAGCGAATGTGATTGGCGGCAAGGGTTTGTCTTTCGGCTTCGGATATTTCTCCGTCGGCGGCAACAGCTAAGACTGAAATAGCTGTCAAAGCTTCCGAGGGGGTGAGTTCGATCGCACTTGTATCGCTTTTTGCGCTTTGGAACAATTCAGCAGGGTTAGGTCTTTTGTGGCTGTGGGCGGGCATAGTGGGGTGGTTCAGTTGACAGTTGACTGTTGACAGTTGACGAAAGGAGGGCGACCTCTACCTGCAAGGAAGAGGATTGGATTAATGAATAGCCTGATGTTAATTTCTCCCGCTCAAGCTTGGGGCTTTAAACCAATTCTTTGTGGTAAAAGTCTGGGAGCAAGCAAAAATAGTGTAGCAAACAACGACACTCAAGCCCTTGGTTTTCAACTCTTGTTACGCAGCAAAACATAATTCAAAACTTAAAACTTCCCGCGAGCCCTCTTTTTGAGCAACACCTGACACGGTAGGATCGGGAAACAGTCGATCGACTTTCACCTTAAAAACCCTATAGAAATTATCAGCGTGGCAAACCCCGACCGCAAACCACTACTCCTAGATTTTGAAAAGCCGCTGGCCGAACTCGAAACCAGAATTCACCAGATTCGCCAACTCGCCGAAGAAAACGGCGTCGATGTCACCGACGAAATTCGCAAACTCGAAGCCCGCAGCGCCCAACTGCGACAAGAAATTTTCAGCAGCTTGTCCCCCATGCAGCGGCTGCAACTCGCCCGTCACCCGCGCCGCCCCAGCACCCTCGACTACATTCAGGCAATTAGCGACGAGTGGATCGAGCTCCACGGCGATCGGCGAGGGGGAGACGATCCGGCCCTCGTCGGCGGAATTGCCCGCATAGACGGGCGTCCTACGGTCATCATCGGCCATCAAAAAGGGCGCGATACCAAAGACAATATCGCCCGCAACTTTGGGATGGCTGCTCCCGGCGGCTACCGCAAAGCCTTGCGGTTGATGGAACACGCCGATCGCTTCGGTATGCCAATTTTCACCTTTATCGACACTCCGGGGGCTTGGGCGGGCTTAGAAGCCGAACAGCTAGGACAGGGAGAGGCGATCGCCTGCAACCTCCGAGAAATGTTTCGCCTCGACGTTCCGATTATTTGTACCGTCATCGGCGAAGGCGGTTCCGGCGGCGCATTGGGCATCGGCGTCGGCGAGCGGCTGTTAATGTTAGAACATTCCGTGTATACCGTAGCCACCCCCGAAGCTTGTGCGGCCATCCTCTGGAAAGACTCCGGTAAAGCCAACTTAGCCGCCGAAGCCCTCAAAATTACTTCCTGGGATTTGAAAAACCTCGGCGTTCTCGATCAGATAGTGCCCGAACCGGTTGGTGGCGCTCACTCCAATCCCCTGAAAGCTGCGGCGATGCTCAAAGGAGCTTTGTTAGAAAACTTAGCAGAACTGACACAGCTTACCGGCCAGCAGCGGCGCGATCTCCGGTATCAAAAGTTCCGCGACATCGGTGTGTTCACTGAAATGGCTGCCTGAGCCGATCGATGAAAAAGTTATTAGTTATGAATTACAATCTCTTAACTTCACACTCATAACTAATAACTCAGACCTGAGTCTTCTGCGAATCTGTCAGCAGTGTTATAATTTCTCAGGTGAGATCGGCTTAACAGTTCTTAATGTTTCTCTCATAATTAATTGTTATCGCCCGCAGCAGACAGTTGTCTGATTTGTCGAAAAAGACTGCAACGCTTGACGGGTAGTTGCCGATCGAAAATATGGGAAAAGTAGTCCCAGATGCCTTGGACAATGGACAAAAGGTTTAGTAGTTCGCGGGCGTCAAGGTAGCACTTGCCAACTAATTTCCGTGTTTTTCCGTAAAATTAGGAACTATCAGGACACTGAATGAACGATCGAACAACAAAGCAGGCTCTGATTACCGGAGCCAGCAGCGGTATTGGCAAAGCGACTGCTCTAGCGTTCGCTGCCGTTGGCATAAATCTCGCCTTAGTTAGCCGAAAGTCAGAAAACCTAGAAGCCGTTGCCGCAGCAGCCCGAGAATTCGGAGTGAAAGCAGAAGCTTATCCCTTAGACTTGGCAAAAATTGAGCAAGTGCAAAGCGGCATCAGCGCGATCGCAGCTCAATTCGGCCCCGTAGATATCCTAGTCAACAGCGCTGGCATGGGCTACACCGGCTCCTTGACCGAAACGCCCTTAGCGGATTGGCAGAACGTTCTAGACCTCAATCTTACTAGCGTTTGGCAGTGCATTCTAGGAATTTTGCCGTCCATGCGCGATCGGCGATCGGGAATCATCATCAACGTTTCGTCGATCGCAGGCAGCCAAACCTTCCCCAATTGGGGAGCCTACTGCGTCAGCAAATTCGGTCTCATGGCTTTGTCCAGGACATTAGCCGCCGAAGAACGGGCTGGTGGAATTCGCGTTACAGCCATCTGTCCGGGTTCTGTCAACACTCCCATGTGGGACACAGAAACCGTCCAAGCCGATTTCGATCGCAGTGCGATGTTAACCCCAGAAATCGTCGCCCAATCAATTCTGCACGCAGTTCAGTTACCTGCAAGTGCAGTAATTGAAGAAATCACGCTCATGTCCAACGCCGGAGTTTTGTGAACTTGAGATTGTGGAAAGCTGGATTTTTCTGTAATTTAACAATCTTTGAATCTCTAGCTATATCCCCCAATCGAAAATCGCTCTCTCGATAGGTCTATGCCCGATCGAAAATCGCTCTCTCGAAAATAGATTCATCCTCACACCAACTTCTTATGACAATTGCATCGAATAACGGTACGAACGGCTCAAACTCAATCTCAACTGACACCATGAAACAGCCCGCAACCGCCGATAACAACTTGCCCCGCATCGCCACTCGACCCGATCGCAATTCCTCCCACGGTCAAGAATCCAACGTACCAGTAGCCTCAGAAGTAGGCCAGGAAGAAATGATGGAAGCCGTTCGCACGATACTGCAGGGAGTAGGAGAAGACCCTGAACGCGAAGGATTGCTCAAAACCCCGAAGCGGGTAGCAGAAGCAATGCGGTTTCTCACCAGCGGTTACAGTCAATCCCTCGAAGAACTCCTCAACGGCGCTATCTTTGACGAAGGTCACAACGAAATGGTGCTGGTGCGAGATATCAGCGCCTTCAGTATGTGCGAACACCACATGCTGCCATTTATGGGTCGAGTTCACGTCGCTTACATTCCCAACCAAAAAGTAGTGGGACTGAGCAAACTAGCCAGAATTGTTGAAATGTACAGCCGCCGGTTGCAGGTACAAGAACGTTTGACGCGCCAAATTGCCGAAGCAGTTCAGACAATATTGGAACCGAAGGGAGTGGCTGTAGTAATGGAAGCCAGCCATATGTGCATGACGATGCGGGGCGTGCAAAAACCCGGCGCTTGGACAGTGACGAGTGCGATGTTGGGCGTGTTTCAAGACGAACAAAAAACTCGCGAAGAATTCCTGAATTTGATCCGCCACCAACCGGCATTCTTTTAGTCAGTTGACCTGTGACAGTTGACAGTTGACAGTTGACAGTTGTCGGTTGTCAGTTGTCAGTTGTCGGTTGTCGGTTGTCGGTTGTCGGTTGTCGGTTGTCGGTTGACAGTTGTCATTCGGCTGATGACTACTGACTAATGATGACTTTTAACCAGCCCCAAAACGGGTACCGTGCCACGTACACTCCATAAATGGAGCTACCAAAATTTTAGAGTCTTGTTCAAACTGCCAGATTTAAGGCTCCAAGTAAATCTAAAATCTAAAATCTAAAATCTAAAATCTAAAATCGACTGACGATCGCGAAATAAGCTCATAAAATAGACGAGTGACTTATGGCTTGTGACTAAATGAATCCTATAAAATTCGGTACAGATGGCTGGCGCGGCATCATTGCTGACGATTTTACATTCGATCGCGTAGCGTTAGTAGCTCCCCTAGCGGCACAAGTTCTGGCACAAACCGGCGGCAATAATGCCAGTAGCGGCACCGTAATTGTCGGTTACGACCGCCGATTTCTAGCTGAAGATTTTGCCAAAAACGCGGCTGTTGCCGTCCAAAACGCCGGATTTGACGTGCTGCTGAGCGAATCCTACGCCCCAACTCCGGCTTTTAGTTTAGCAGCCAAACAATTAAACGCTTTAGGTGCGATCGTCCTGACAGCCAGCCACAATCCGGGCGCATATTTAGGATTAAAAGTCAAGGGCGGATTTGGAGGTTCAGTGTCGCCCGAAGTTACGCAACAGATAGAAGCAAAACTAGAAAATCAGGCCGCAATTTCAGCAACTCCTGGAAAATTAGAGAATTTCAATCCTTGGCCGGCTTACTGCAAAACCTTGCGGGAAATGGTAGATATTGAAGCGATAAAAGAGGCGATCGCCAGCGGCAAAATTACAGTATTTGTAGATGTAATGCACGGCGCCGCAGCGGGCGGATTAACGCAAATATTAGAAGAAACAGTGCAAGAAGTCAACAGCGATCGCGATCCGCTGTTTGGCGGCGGTGCACCAGAACCCTTACCGCGCTACCTGTCACAGTTGTTCCGCGTCATGCGGACTCACCAGCGAAAAGCATCCGGTTTGTCGATCGGATTTGTATTTGACGGAGATAGCGATCGAATTGCAGCCGTTGACTCCAGCGGAAACTTTCTCAGTTCGCAAATCCTAGTTCCCATATTAATCGAACATTTAGCTTCACGGCGCGGGTTAACCGGAGAAGTCATCAAAACAGTCAGCGGTTCCGACATTATCCCCAAAATTGCCGAACTTTACGGCTTACCATTGTTTGAAACGCCGATCGGTTACAAGTATATAGCCGATCGAATGCTAACTACTCAAGTTTTAGTCGGCGGCGAAGAATCAGGAGGAATTGGGTACGGTACGCACATTCCCGAAAGAGATGCGTTGCTGTCAGCGCTGTACTTATTAGAAGCAGTCGTCAAATCCGGCGAAGACTTAAGCGAAATTTACAGCCGACTGCAAAAAGAAACCAAGTTTACCTCAGCCTACGATCGCATAGACTTGCACTTAGCAAATATGGACGAACGTTCCCGCTTGCTGGGACTGTTGGAAAATCAACCATTAACAGAAATAGCCGGCAAAGCAGTAGTAGACTGCAACAAAGTAGACGGATACAAATTCCGTTTAGCCGACGGAAGCTGGCTGTTAATTAGGTTTAGCGGAACCGAACCAGTATTGCGGCTGTATTCAGAAGCAGCCACATTAAAAGAAGTCATGCAAAACTTGAATTGGGCGAAGGATTGGGCGCAAAAAGGTTAATTTTGAACCGCAGATGAACGCAGAAAAACGCGGATGGATTGATATTAAACCTCTCCTTCTCTGTGTTCTCTGCGGCCTCTGCGGTTCAAAACAAAATTCACAAATAAAATGCCATCAATTGCGAACTCTCTTTTCTCTTCTTCTCTCTTCCTTCGCGTCCTTCGCGTCTTCGCGGTTCGTAAAAAATCCCTCCGTAATTTTTAACAGAAATAATGACCAATAATAAATTGTTAGTTGTAGCTACCGGCAATCCGGGTAAACTCAAGGAGATGCAGCTTTATCTTCAGGATTTGGGATGGGAATTGCAGCTTAAACCAGAAGAGTTGGAAATTGAGGAAACTGGGGAAACGTTTATTGCTAATGCTTGCTTGAAAGCTTCTGAAGTGGCGAAAGCAACTGGCGAATGGTCGATCGCGGATGATTCTGGTTTAATGGTAGATGCACTCGACGGTCAACCTGGGATTTACTCGGCACGCTACGGTTCAAGCGATGCTGACAGGATATCTCGGCTTCTCAAAGAATTGGGAACCGAACAAAACCGGGGTGCACAGTTTGTTTGCGCGATCGCGATCGCGCGTCCCGACGGTACAATTGCCTTGCAAGTAGAAGGAATTTGCCGAGGCGAAATCCTGCACACTCCTCGCGGTACCCGAGGTTTCGGTTACGATCCGATTTTCTACGTGCCCGCACAGCAACAGACTTTTGCTGAAATGACGCCCGATATCAAGCGATCGCACTCCCACCGCGGCAGAGCATTCGAGGAACTTATACCACAAATGGCGAATATTGTCAACCCCAACTGAGGCAAAAAGCAAAAAGAGGGGTTCGTAGTGCGGACTTCAGTCCGCTATACGCCTGCGGACTGAAGTCCGCAAAAAGAGGGGTTCGTAGTGCGGACTTCAGTCCGCTATACGCCTGCGGACTGAAGTCCGCACTACGAACCTTACTTATTATTGCGATCGATTGACCGACGATCGAGGCCCAATCCCCAAGGCCCCAGTATCTTAGATGGCCTCCAGGTTCTTTTCCCCAGTCCGAATGCGGATAATTTGTTCTACAGGAGAGATGAAAATCTTGCCGTCGCCAATCTCGCCCGTGCGGGAAGCAGCGATAATTTTATCCACCACCATATCAACCTGATCGTTTTCGACAACAATCTCGACCTTGAGCTTTTGCAAGAACTCAACGGTGTACTCAGAACCGCGATAGCGTTCAGTCATGCCCTTCTGACGGCCAAAACCTCTAACTTCAGAAACAGTCATCCCTACAATGCCAGCATTGACGAGGGCGATTTTCACTTCGTCAAGTTTAAACGGGCGAATAATAGCTTCAACCTTTTTCAAGTTTTTCACTCCTAACATTACTACTTTCGTTATATTACTTAATCGGCGTGACATCTTTTGATATCACTGCCAACAGCAACTATTTTGTCAAATATATTACCTTATGTTGCACTCGCGATGAAATAATGCAGGTCAACATTTAACAACATTCCCTGATTTTCGGGCGGCGGTGACCGTGCGGAGCCGATCGCGGTAAAGTTAAAAATACCGCAGCCCTGTGCCAGCGATCTGCTAAAACAGAAAAAGAACGCAGGAGACAGGAGTTTTCCGAGTGTCCACTTTGTTGTGTCAGATTTGCACGTATTGTTGAAAACTACAATTGCCAGAAGCGGTCAGTTAAACTATTCCTATGCACCCAGCTAGCCCTCCCCCTGACCGCAGCGGGCTTGATGCCCTACTGAGAAATCGCCCCTTCCTCACCTTGTGGACTGGCCAGTTGTTGGCCCAAGTGGCGGATAAAATCTTTTACGTATTGTTGATTATTCTGCTGAAAACAGGCGATTACCGGCCCTGGCCCGTTTCTTGGCAGTATTCGGAAAATTCTATGCTGTCAGCGGTGATGATCGCCTACACGCTACCGGCGATCTTCTTTGGTTCGGCGGCTGGTATCGTGGTAGACCGCTTTTCCAAAAAGCAAATGCTGATCGGCTGTAACGTTATTAGAGCCGTGTTGATTGGATCTTTGCCGTTTTTGCCCAAAACTTTTCTCGTGCTGTTGGTGGTCACGTTTTTGGTCTCTACGGTAACGCAATTTTTTGCTCCGGCAGAGGCAGCAGCAATCCCGCTGGCTGTGGGGCGAGAGGGACTGATGTCGGCAAATGCTCTGTTTGCCTCGTCCACAATGGGTGGGATTATTGTCGGAATGACGATCGGCGAACCGATATTTACTTCGCTCAAACACAACTATGGGCAAGCTTCTCAAGAGTTTTTCCTGGCAGGGTTGTACCTGATCTCAGCAGGTTTAATTTACTTGATGCGGATCAAGGAAAATCATGCAGGTAGCAGTGGCAAAAACATCCATCCTTGGCAGGATCTCAAAGAAGGTTTGCGGTATTTGAAGCACAACCGCCTCGTCAGCAACGCGGTGGTGCAGTTGACGATTTTGTATTCGGTGTTTGCGGCGCTGCAAGTTCTGGCGATCGCACTTTCAGGCAAAATAGGTCTCAAAGAAACTCAATTTGGCTTTTTGCTCGCTGCTGCGGGAGTCGGAATGGTCTTCGGCGCGGCTTTTTTGGGCCACTGGGGCGATCGAGTACACAAGAAACCTTTGCCATTAATTGGTTTTTTGATGATGGGTTTCGTGTTGGCAATGTTTGCCTTTACCCGACAGCTTTGGGTGGGATTTAGTTTGAGTGCTCTGTTCGGTTTTGGCGCTTCTTTAATTAACGGCCCGATGCAAGCACTGATTCAAGAAAAAACTCCCGAATCCATGCGGGGAAAAGTCTTTGGCTTGGAGAACAATGCGATTAATATTGCCCTCAGCTTGCCTTTAGCAGTGACGGGCCCGCTGACGGATGCTGTTAGCAAAGCCGTGGGTTCCGATGACCTCGGCTTGCGGATCGTGCTGATGAGTTTGGGCTTTTTGGTATGCGTGATGGGCTTGGCGGCTTGGCGACATACTCGCAAAGTCTTGAAGGCTTGAGCGGACAGCGGTTGAAACCGCGCCTACATAAACGAAGTCCGAGCTCAGAGGGACTGGAGAAAATAAGGTGACATTAACCGTCTGTTTTTTAACCCGCGGAGGCGCGTGCATGTCTGTGTCGCAGCGGTTTCCAACCGCCCGGTCTTCTTCTTCGGCAATTTCCCTGTTTCTTTTCTTCCTCTGCTGTTTCACAACTTAGCGATCGGACGATCGCACATCGCTCGCGAAACATTTTGTAAAATATCAGCAGTTAAATTTTCATAGTTCGATTGTAGAGATTAAAGTAGTATCAAAGCTTTCATTAAAAATCATAATTACTTTAAGGACGGAAATTCTGTGCAACTAAAAACTAAAGTGGCCGTCAAGCGTGCAACGGGTGGATTCGCTTTGATAGATAGCTTGATCCGCCACGGCGTCAAGCATATTTTTGGTTATCCCGGCGGCGCAATTCTGCCGCTTTACGACGAACTCTACCGGGCTGAAGAAACCGGCGCGATCAAACACATTCTAGTGCGGCACGAACAAGGCGCAGCCCACGCAGCCGATGGGTACGCCCGCGCTACCGGACAAGTTGGGGTTTGTTTCGCGACTTCCGGGCCCGGTGCAACTAACTTGGTGACGGGGATTGCGACGGCCCACATGGATTCGATCCCGATGGTAGTTGTTACCGGTCAAGTTCCGCGTCCGGCGATCGGCACTGATGCGTTTCAGGAAACTGATATTTACGGCATTACTTTGCCAATTGTCAAGCATTCCTATGTAGTGCGGAATCCGAGAGATATGGCGCGAATTGTCGCTGAAGCTTTCCACATTGCAAGTACCGGACGGCCGGGGCCGGTGTTGATTGACGTGCCCAAGGATGTCGGTTTAGAAGAGTTTGACTATCTGCCCGTGACACCGGGCTCTGTGAGAATTCCGGGCTACCGCCCGACAGTCAAGGGAAATCCGCGGCAAATCAGTCAAGCAATTCATTTGCTGAAGGAAGCGAAACGTCCTTTGCTGTATGTGGGCGGCGGGGCGATCGCAGCCGGGGCCCACGAGGAAATTAAGGAACTCGCGGAGATGTTCCAATTGCCGGTCACAACAACGCTGATGGGCAAAGGTTCCTTTGATGAAAACCATCCTTTGTCTGTGAAAATGCTGGGGATGCACGGCACTGCTTACGCTAATTTTGCCGTTACTGAGTGCGATTTGTTGATTGCTGTCGGAGCTCGGTTTGACGATCGAGTAACGGGAAAACTAGACGAGTTTGCCGCGCGCGCGAAGGTAGTTCACATCGATATCGATCCGGCCGAAGTTGGCAAAAATCGCGGCCCAGACGTGCCGATTGTCGGAGATGTCCGGCAAGTTTTGATTGATTTGCTGCGCCGCTGTCGGGAAACTGGTGTTTCGGGAACTGCCGGACAAACTGGGGAATGGCTGCACAGGATCGATCGCTGGAAACAGGACTATCCGTTAGTTGTGCCTCACTACCCCGATATTTTATCTCCGCAAGAGGTGATTTCCGAGTTGGCGACTCAAGCGCCGGATGCTTACTACACGACGGATGTCGGTCAACATCAAATGTGGTCGGCTCAATTCTTAAACAACGGGCCGCGCCGCTGGATTTCGAGCGCTGGTTTGGGAACGATGGGTTTTGGGTTGCCGGCGGCGATGGGCGCGAAAATGGCGCTACCCAACGAGCAAGTGATTTGTATTGCTGGCGATGCGAGCGTGCAAATGAATATTCAAGAGTTGGGAACCTTAGCACAATACGGCATCAATGTCAAGATTGTAATTGTAAATAACGGCTGGCAGGGCATGGTGCGGCAGTGGCAGCAGGCGTTCTACGGCGAGCGTTATTCGTCGTCGAACATGACTGTGGGGATGCCGGATTTTGTGATGCTGGCTGAGGCTTACGGGGTGAAGGGGATGCTGGTTTCAGGGCCGGATGAGTTGCAGGGTGCGATCGCTCAAATGCTCGCTCACAATGGCCCTGTGCTGATGAACGTGAAGGTGACGCGGGATGAAAACTGCTATCCGATGGTAGTTCCAGGTAAGAGCAACGCTCAAATGGTTGGTTTACCGGAACGGAGTAAGTTGGAATCAGCCCAGTTGATTTATTGTCCGAGTTGCGGCGCGAAGAATGTTTCGAGCAATAAGTTTTGTCCTGAGTGCGGGACAAAAGTTTAAGGAGTTTTGAGTGGGGACTTAGGCATTGCTTATTAGTCTCAACTTAAGGTCAAACTTAGTCACAGATTGCTGTTTATTGCTAAGGCCAGATCCCCCCTAGCCCCCCTTCTTAAGGGGGGGACAAGAGTTTTCTTAAAGTCCCCCTTCTTAAGGGGGATTTAGGGGGATCGGGCCTCCGATAAAAGCGAGAGATACAAAGGTTTCGGGGTTGAGTTGACACGGCTTTGGGCAATGCCGTGTCCTTACCTGGATCTGCTGTTCCACATTTAACACCATGTCCGCTGGCATCGCATCGAGATATTTAATCTGTAATTTATAAGCATATTTTATGAGCCAGTGTCTAAACCCTGATTGCCTATTCCAAAACCCCTCTGGCTCTACAAACTTCTGTCAAAAATGTGGGAATAAACTGCTATTGGGCGATCGCTACGGAGCCCAAAAAATTATTGGACAAGGGGGATTTGGGCGCACTTTTCTAGCTGTTGACGAGTATAAACCATCAAAACCTCCCTGTGTTATTAAACAATTCTACCCCCAACTTCAAGGTACTTCTAGTATCCAGAAAGCTGCTGAGTTATTTGAGCTGGAAGCAGTACGCCTAGAACAGTTGGGTAAACATTCTCAAATTCCCGACTTATTAGCATATTTTAGTCAAGATGGACGGCAGTATTTAGTCCAAGAATTCATCGACGGTGAAAATTTAGCCCAAGCACTAGAATCTCAGGGATATTTTAGCGAAACGCAGATTCGCAACTTGCTTAATAATTTACTACCAGCATTCGAGTACATTCACTCTCGCCAAGTAATTCACCGGGATATCAAGCCAGAGAATATTATTCTTAGGCAAGATGGGCAACTAATTTTAGTTGACTTTGGTGCGGCGAAATATGCGACACAAACGGCTTTATCTGTAACGGGAACTGCGATCGGGACTGCTGGATATACGGCACCGGAACAAGCAGCGGGCAAAGCCATTTATGCTAGTGATATTTATAGTCTGGGTGTCACTTGTCTGTGTCTGTTAACTCAGGTTGAACCGATTGATTTATTCGATGATAGCGAGTTTGAGTGGGTGTGGCGAGAACACTTAAAAACATCGGTCAGTTCGGAACTGGGTCAGATTTTAGATAAAATGATACAACCTGCTATTAAGAAACGTTATCAATCTGCTACTGAAGTGTTGCAGGCTCTTGCTTCTCAATCACCTAAATCATCACCTCAAACACCTCCACCGTCAACAGACTCCCTTAAATCAGCGCTGGGTGTTGACTATACTCGTCTCCGGGATTTATTGGCCACAGGGGAGTGGAAAGAGGCGGATCGGGAAACACTCAACGTGATGTTGAAAGCTGCTAGACGGGAGAAGGAAGGTTATTTTAATAAGGAATCAATTGATAATTTTCCTTGCGATGATTTACGGACGATCGACCAATTGTGGGTAAAATACAGTCAGGGTCGCTTTGGCTTTAGCGTCCAGAAAAAAATCTGGTTGGAAGTTGGTGGTAAAGTTGATTGGGAGACTGAATGCAAGCTAGGCGATCGCGTCGGTTGGCGAAAAGGAGGCAGTTGGTTGGACACAAAGAACCTAACCTATAATAAACAAGCACCTGTGGGCCACCTCCCTAGGGAACTGTGTGGGTGGTGGGGTGGGTTCCGGGGTTTGGGTGTGAAGTGGCGTTATGGTTCTTCTCTCGCATCGAGAACTGTAAGCTGTAATCTATACTGTAACTGATATTGGCACTCTCATTATTTGAATAAAAATTAATAAGGAGAAACTACTTTGACAGCAACAATTATAGAAATCGGCACCTTAATTACCCGCGATTCGCAACTTCGCGGGGGCATTCCTATCATAGCAGGCACAGCTACATCCGTGCGACGAATTGCCGCGTTGTACAAACAAGGCAATAATGCTGAGGAGATAGCTAAAGATTTAGATCATCTTACCTTAGCCCAAGTTTATGCTGCACTTTCTTATTATCATGCAAATCAAGCAGAAATAGAAGCAGATTTAGATGCTGAACAAGCAGAATATGAGAGTCTTGCACCATTAAATAGCCCAAACAACTACCAATGATAATAAAGTTATGGTATAATTAAGTTAAAAATTTTCACCTCTGATTAACCTATGCCAACTTTAACTGATATTGGCACTCTGATCGTTTCCACACCAGAAACCTGTGGAAATCGCCCCCGCATCGCAGGGACTAGAATCACGGTTCAACGAATCGCCGTTTGGTACAAAATGGGGATGAGTCCAGAAGAAATTATTGCTGAAATTTCTCACTTAAATTTAGCCCAAGTTCATGGAGCACTCGCTTACTACTACGCAAATCAAGAGCAGATAAATGTTGATATTGCGGCGGAAGAAGCTGAGTACGATCGCTTAGCTAATGGATGCAAAGGGGAGAGTTAATCTTGAGCCAAATTCGTTTATATTTAGATGATTTAGAAAAAGTCTGGCTACAAAAGAATTGTTTGGTTTGCTTAGTTTACGTCTAGGCACAGGTGCGTCGCTCGCTCGATTGTCGATTTTTGTTGAGGGATTTTCAATGGCGACACACCCTACAACTACTTTACTATATTTCTTGTCACTCAACGCAAAACTCGTAGAAACCGGGTTTCTCGCCCCCCATGCGTAAGCCGTGAACTTACCCGCTAAGGCCAAAGAAACCGGGTTTTTTACCTAATCTGTGGGTGACAACGAAAGATTTTCGTAAAAAAACCCGGTTTCTGAGATATGCGAAAATTCGCGGGAGTGGTAAATGAATCTTTATTTGGGAATAGATTTCGGTACTACGGGCGCTCGATCGACAATCATCGACTCCCAGGGTACAATCCATTGCGAGACAGAATACACTTTTGCCAACGCACCACAGCCGGAATTGCCCTCGGTGTGGCAAAATGCACTCTCGGCTGTAATTGAGCAAATCCCCCCAACCATCCGCAATCGGGTAAGCGCGATCGCCCTTGACGGCACATCCTCCACTGTCATGCTGTGCGATACCGACGGTATACCCGTATGCGAACCGATTTTATACAACGATGCGCGCGGTGCAGCCGTGACAGAGAGGTTGCGGGCGATCGCGCCAGCCAACCACACAGTCTTAAGCGCCACATCCAGTCTCGCCAAACTCCTCTGGTGGCAGGAGTATTTGGGCGGGCACGCACCATCCACCGCCCCTACGGTTTTCCTGCATCAAGCCGATTGGCTGGCGTTTTTGTTGCACGGAAAATTAGGAATTAGCGACTATCACAATGCTTTAAAACTCGGTTTCGATGTTGATACTTTGTGCTATCCCGATTGGTTGATCCAGGGAATTGCGGGCGCTGCAATGCCTAAATTGCCACAAGTTGTCGCACCGGGTACGCCTGTGGGGAAAGTTACAGAGGAAGTGGGCGATCGCTTCGGATTTCCACGCCATTGTACAGTTTGTGCTGGCACAACCGATAGCATTGCAGCATTTCTAGCAAGCGGTGTCAATTCACCGGGGGAAGCAGTAACTTCTCTCGGTTCAACTTTAGCCGTGAAACTGTTAAGTCATACCCGCGTAGATGATGCTAGATACGGGATTTACAGCCACAGATTCTCTAATATATTCTCCCCCCCTTTTGAAGAGGGGGCGGGGGGGGATATGTGGTTAGTTGGAGGCGCTTCTAATACGGGAGGTGCGGTGCTGCGGCACTTTTTTACTGATGCTGAATTGGCGAATTATAGCACACAAATCGATCCAGAGCAAGAGAGTTTGCTGGATTATTACCCGTTGTTGAAAAAGGGCGATCGCTTTCCAATTAATGACCCGAATTTGCCGCCGAAATTAGAACCGCGTCCGGCTGATTCTGTGGAATTTCTGCACGGTTTGCTAGAAAGCATCGCGCGGATTGAAGCGCGGGGATATCAATTATTGCAGGAGTTGGGCGCAACTCCTTTGACAAAGGTTTATACTGCTGGCGGCGGCGCCAAAAATCCGGTTTGGAGTGCGATCAGAAAGCGTTATTTGAAAGTGCCTGTTGAAACGCCTGTTCAGACGGCGGCTGCCTATGGAAGTGCGTTATTGGCGAAGCAGGGAAGTGAATCGATTTTAGATATAGCAGTCCTCAATCATTTGTGAATTTCTTACTCCCTCCCCTTAGTAAGGGGAGGGTTGGGGTGGGGTAAAAAGATTTACGACTCCTGCAAGGATTGCTATATTAGATTTTAGGATTGAAGAAAGCAACATCACGAATCGATCCAAAGGATTGTAAACTGGATACTTTTGAGCGGGTTGAAATGTGGTAAGTTAAAAGTGCGATCGCTCTCGATCGCAACTAAAATGATAGGAAGCAAACATTCTGATATATTGTGTTAAGTTGTTATCCCTAAAAATCAAGGAGAATGGCGGGAGCATCTCAGTTTTGCAAGAAGCATTTTTTAAAGAGCGGACTGAAGTCCGTACTACGAACCTTTTTTGATCTCACGACAGCACTGTAAATGCAAAACTGAGATGCTCCCACAATGGCAAAGTTACCTGATGACATCCTGAACACAATTTTCACATTGCAGCGACGGCTAGTGGAACTCCTCAACGAGACAACCGCCACAGAATATATATTCATGCAGCAGTTTGGCGAGACAGAAGCGACACTCCCCGAACTAGAATCCCTGGATAATATTAAGGAAAGGTTGAGAAACCCTTACAATCGTTTGTACAGGCTTTTGCAACAGGTGGCAGAATCTCAACCGGCTGCGGCTGCGGATACGTTAAACTTTCTGTATAGAACGATAGAACAAACAGAGGCGGCTGTCGATGCCTCAGAAGCAACTATCCGAGAAATCAAAATGGATTGGAATTTGCCATGAATCAACAACCTAGAATCCCCGACGCTGAAACCAGAAAGCGACACGTTGACAAGATGCGTGAAGTCTGCCAACAGCTTGACGCTTTGACTTTAAACCTGGATGAATTAATCGCTATATTTGAAGCTGACAACCGCCGCCAGCGTCGAGAACGTTTGGCGGGTAAATACAGGCGTGTGGAATCTCAGGTAGTCGAATAAGATATGAGATGTTGCATCATTCATTCTTAATAAGTCTTTTATGAACAGCAAGATGCTTATTCCACAAAGAGTGAATTTTATTGTGGAACAGGCATCTTACCTGTTAAGCGAGAAGATTTCGCGATCGCCTTGAATTATTTCTTTTGATTCCCCTTCTGTTCGGACTTTGGTTGTTTAGTAATGGTTGAAATTGCCGACTCCGATCGCAGATTTTTAACGCAAATTTGATATATGCTAATTTTGGCTCACCATCCAGACTAAAAATCCCAATATTTTATCGACTGGAGGTAGCGGATAGTCGGTAAGATCGATCGTCACTATTTGCCCTTCCAGCTTGAGAAACCGCCAAGCTGTGCCGCTGGAAACGCTACCGTAGATCCCACATTCCGCAGATATTCGATCGGATTTAATTTCAAAATAATTCAGAATCAAAAAAGCCTCAAATGATTGCATAGCAATCATTTGAGGCTTTTTTAA
>NZ_JAEQCI010000078.1:0-25574 GCF_020738565.1 Microcoleus sp. PH2017_12_PCY_D_A
CTAAAAGCGAAAACATTGATTGAGCAACACGTCCAGGGGTAAAATTAATGGTAGCAGATTGCCAAGGTAAGACATTCTCAACCACTAAATCCCTAGCTAGCCAGAGTTGCCAACTCATCAACGGCATTAAATCACTCCAACGCTCGGATTGTTCAGGGGTTCTCAAATTAGGCAATGTCCAATGCAATCTTTGCTTGGCAAACCTATACCAATGATCGACTCCAAAACGTCGTAAATATTTGAACCAGACTGTTTCCAAAGGTAGAGTTCGTTCTCCAACCCAAGCCAACCATAAAGGTGGAAACGGCTGACCATTTGACATGGGCTTCATTCTTTCCACCAGGATTAAATTGACTTTTTGTCCAGGGGCGCGATAAAAATGCAAGTCAAGCCATTGTCTGACTCGGACTTTTCCCAAATCTGGATGTTCATCAATTTCAATCGTGGTATCAGCTTCGAGCCATGTAGTTGGGTCGCCCAGTCTCATTTTTTGCCCGTGTTTCCGTGGTCTACCGCGACCACTATAGGCTGGTGGTGCTGACCATAAGCAGGCATTCTTTCGGACTCTCATTAAACAATCAGCTTGAATGGAAGCTTGCTTTAGCGCTAGCACCCAACTTGCATTGCCATATTCTCGGTCTAAGACTGCTAATACTGGATTGATGCTTTGTTCACAGACAAGTTTAAGTTGGGAAGCTGCTTGAAGTATGGGTGAAGACCCACTACTTATTCTTTCATGGAGTAGGGGTAATGCCCAACTTCCTTGTGCTTCGGGTATCCACGCAATTGTACTGTACCCCTGTCCCACAATGGAGCCCTTCTGATATTCATGAGTTCTGTCTTTTAATGTTTTAGCATCTCGTCTCCCCCATGCAGGGACAGTCGATTGCTACTAATATGTGTTCCGTTGGGGGTGCTTCTTTCTGTAATTGCTCCAGATACAGCAGCATCAGTTTTTTTCGGTCTGGCCTACAGTCTTGTAACGCTTCGTAGACGCTTGGCCATTGACGATTGAATAATGGATTGAGTGAAAATTCCGCTAAACATGAGGCATTCGGAGTTGTCATCACTGAATCCATCAGCTCGAATGTGGCATCCTTGGCTTTCACTAATAAATCGTATGCTGCTTGACGAAAGTCCTTTAATCGTTCACTGTTCATTTAAGGAGTGGATAGGTTTTCTTTTTCACCCTCATTCTCTCCTGACGCGGTGGCTCTAGTTCTTCTTTTGCCACCGTTCTCATCTTTGGTTAGTCTAAACTACAGTGATAATGAGCAAGATGTAATATCCTGTCCGGTCAATTACCCGCGATCCAAAAGGTTTGATCGTTCGGACTTTAGTCCTTCTTTTTGCGGACTAAAGTCCGAACGATCAAACCTGTTTGATCGTTCGGACTTTAGTCCTTCTTTTTGCGGACTAAAGTCCGAACGATCAAACCTATTTTAAGACGGTAATTAGATCAAACCTGATATAATATTTAGTCCCGTTAATTGACAGGACTTGATATCAATTATGCAAATCACCTCGCCCAACCATGAAACAAAGCTCAATTCAAACTATACTAACAGACACAATCACCGTATTTTGGGGAGAATGGCTAGATTTGCGAGTCCGAATTTTGCCAATTGCCGCCGCTGGTTTAACATCCCCATTAATTTACATTCTAGCTTTTGGTTTCGGGTTGGGCAGTTCCATGCCTAAACCTGCAATTGGTGGCAATTATCTAGAATTCATGCTGCCGGGAATGGTTGCACTTTCATCGATGACAGTAAGTTTTACAGGCGCAGTATTTTCTATTTGCGGTGAACGCCTTTTTAGTAAAACATTTGAGGAATTGCTACTGCTGCCGGTACACCCGTTAGCTTTGCACGCGGGCAAAATGTTAGCCGGAATTCTGCGGGGACTGCTAACTTCGGTTTCGGTGATTTTAGTAGCAGTTTTGTTTACTCAAAAGCTGGTATTTCTGCATCCGCTATTTTTGTTAGTGATAATTCTCAACTCCGCTGTATTTGCGGGTCTGGGAGTGATAGTGGGTTTAAACGTAAAATCTCTCGAATCAGTCGGATTGTACAACAATTTTATGATAACTCCGATGTCATTTTTGGGAGCGACTTTTTTTGACCCTGCCTCGCTGCCGGTAGCCCTGAAAGGCATAGTGTATCTGTTGCCGCTGACTTATGCCAGCATTGGATTGAGGGCTGCTGCTTACGATATCGCCAAGTTTCCTTGGTACAGCATACCTGTTTTGTTGGTGGCTGCGATCGCCTTTTCTGCGATCGGCGCCCGCCAGTTTTCAACGCAACAAGACTAAAGCAAGTCAGCAGTCATATAATCTCCCATCAATCACTCGTAATAAAAACTGTTTGTAGTGAGGACTTTAGTCCTCATATTTTTATGATATTCATCACTTGATATGCAAAACTAACAATTAGAGCGCCATTAAGTAGCTAGACACAAATAAACTTTCGCTATCCAACAGAATGTGTATTCCTATCACAACCTATCCGATAGCTTCGTTTCACCCGCTTTTGAGTGTTGACATATTTTCCCACTCATCTAATTACCGCCTCGATCGCACTTGCGGGCCCTTTTGTGGCGATCGTATCAGTCACTTTAAAGCCAGCGGAGGAAAGCAAATGATAAAATTCATCATCTCTACGCATAAAAGTACCGCCTATCACAAACAAAGTTAGGCTACCCATACCAATAAAAGGCGACATTTTGCCTGAAGGCAACAGAAAATCAACAATCAGCAGGCGATCGCTAGCTGTCATAGCTTGATAGCAATTTTTAATAATTGTAATAGCAGGCTCATCGTCCCAATTGAGGAGGACACGAGAGAATAAAAAAACCCGCGCTGGCGGGTTTTTTTAGGCCGGAAATTAGCTCTAAGTTTGCTTAGAGCGATCGATAAACGCGATAGTTAATCTCGGGGAAGATGTTGTCTATCTCCTGAACCTTCTCCAACCAGCCGGAATCGACTTTGCCTTCTTTGACTTCATCGTACAGCTTGTGGAAGCGCATTAAGTGCGATCGCGTCCGCCGCACTGCGTATGGTACCATCGTCCCTGTACGCATGATAAACGCCCAGTCAGACGATTGAGCTAACAGCACTTCCCGCGCAGCTTGGTTCAAAGCGCGATACTGCAATTCGTCTTCAGGTTCCATGTTTCCCAATTCAATCATCCGTTCCGCTGCTTTGTGCAAGTGCGGGTAAATCCAAGCATTGGTATCGTTGAGCCAATACTCGTGGAAACCTCGGAAACCCCAGCTAGACTGGGAAGGGCGGCACACTTGCTGAGTTGGATTTCCCTGCAAATAATCGGCTAAGTGCGTCATATCGTAGGTATTTTGGTCGTACCAACTCTTGCGGAACAGGTAATCTAAAAACCAAGGCCCTTCGTACCACCAGTGACCGAAAAGTTCGGCGTCGTAAGGGGATACAATAATAGGCGGACGCTGCATGATGCCGTTGAGGTGCTCGACTTGGCGTTCGCGGTTGAAGGCAAAGTTGCTGGCGTGTTCGGCTGCTTTTTCCCGCGCCCAGTAGGGATCGTATAACTGTTTGTCGCCTAAACCCAGTCCGCGGCCGGTGATTTTGTGATACTTAATCCCGGTGTTTTTGCGCTGGCCGTTGGGCATGATGTAGGGTTTGATGTAGTCGTATTCGGCTTCCCAACCCAAATCTTTGTAGAATTCGCGGTATTCGGCGGCGCCGGGGTAGCCGACTTCGGATGACCAAACTTGCTGGGATGATTCGTGATCCCGGCCGAATGCTGCTACTCCGCATTCGGTGAAAATTGGGGCGTAGCTACCGTAGCGGGGACGCGGGCGGGCGTAGAGGATGCCGTGGCCGTCTGTGAGGAAGTAGCGGAGGCCTGCGTCGGCTAACATCCTCTCTAAGCCTTCGTAGTAGGCGCATTCGGGCAGCCAAATGCCTTTTGGGCGGCGGCCGAAGTTTTGTTCGTAGCTTTCGCAGGCTACTTGTATTTGCGCCCAAACTGCTTCGGGGTACATTTTCATCAGCGGTAGGTAGCCGTGGGTGGCGCCGCAGGTGATGATTTCGAGGTTGTTTGTGTCTTGGAATTGTTTGAAGGCTTTTACTAAGTCTCGATCGAACTTTTCCCAATAATTGCGAACTTGAGAGAAGTGGGCGGCGTAGTGTTCGCCTAAATAGCGGAGGTGACCGTTACCGCTGTTGTGTTCGATTTCGAGTTCGGCTAGTTCTTCGAGTTTGGCCAAGTGGTCGTCGAAACGGTCTTGCAGCAAGGGGTCGCGCAGCATGGCTACCAAGGGCGGTGTCATGCTCATGGTAATTTTAAAGTCGATGCCGTCGCGTTTTAGCCCTTCAAAGACTTGCAGCAGGGGAATGTAGGTTTCGGCGATCGCCTCAAACAGCCATTCTTCTTCTAAAACGTAGTCGCTTTCGGGGTGGCGGACAAAGGGCAGGTGGGCGTGGAGAACGAGGGCGAGGTAGCCAATAGCCATAATGATTTGGATGACGCCAGTTAGGGACAGCTTTAAAATATTTTAAGATTTTAAGCTGAAAGAGGCGCAAAGCGTGCCGTGTTTTTTTAACTGCTTTTCTCTAACAGACTAAATGTGAGCAAATTCTGATTTTCTGCTTGGTGTCGGATGAGGTCTGCTGCTGTTTGAGAGTCTACTGGTTTTGAGAAAAAGAATCCCTGGGCGAACTCGCATTTTAATCCTTTGAGTATCGATAGTTGCGAGGCTTCTTCGACTCCTTCTGCTACTACATCCATGCCTAAATTGTGGGATAAAGTCACGATCGACCGCACAATTTCTGTGGGGTCGATGCCTCCTTTGCCGAGCTCGAAGTCGCCTCCCATTCTGCTGACAAAGGAGCGGTCTATTTTTAAGGTATTGGTGGGGAAGCGGTGCAGGTAGGAGAGCGATGAATAGCCGGTGCCGAAGTCGTCGATGCACAGGTGTATGTTTCGGGCTCTAAGCTGCACGAGCATTGCTGTTACTGATTCGGAATTCTCTATGAGTACGCTTTCGGTAATTTCTAGCTTTAAACTGCTGCCTTCGAGGTGAGTTTCTTCGAGAACTCGATCGATATATTCGATTAAATCTGGCTGAGAAAACTGTTTGACGGAAAGGTTGACGCTGACGCTTAAGGGTGGGTTGTTTTGAAATAGCTGCTGCCACTGGCGGATTTGGTGGCAAGCTGTCCGCAGTACCCAGCGGCCCAGCGGTACGATCGAGCCGGTTTCTTCGGCGATGGGAATAAATTCGTTGGGCGAAACTAAGCCGCGTTCTGGATGCTGCCAGCGCACTAGGGCTTCAAAACCGATAATTGCGTTATT
This sequence comes from Microcoleus sp. PH2017_12_PCY_D_A, assembly GCF_020738565.1. Lineage (NCBI taxonomy): Bacteria > Bacillati > Cyanobacteriota > Cyanophyceae > Oscillatoriales > Microcoleaceae > Microcoleus > Microcoleus sp. PH2017_12_PCY_D_A. Next base: position 5,331 of record NZ_JAEQCI010000078.1, read on the forward strand.
GGCGATGCTGACGATCGGCTGGTAGTGAATGATAAACTGGGGTGTTGGGGATAAGGGAGGTAAGCCCGATGGGGGGGATGGGGGAGAGTCTTCTGCGGCGGCGTATCTAATTGATTCGATCGCCCGCCGCAGGTCGTTTTCTAGCTGCAACAGCCGCAAAGCGTGGGCGTGCATGGAACTGTTGAAAACTTCGTGTCGGGCTCGGCCGAGTTCTTTGGCGCGGTACATTGCTGTGTCGGCGTCGCGCAGCAGGCTTGTCGGTTCCTCGTATTCGCCAGAACTCAATGCAATGCCGATGCTGGCGGTGATAAAGACTTCGTGTCCGTCTAGCAGGATGGGGGAGGTGATTGTCTTTTGCAAGCGCTTGACTATGCTGTCGGCTTCATTTACGCCGTCGATGTCTTCCAGCAACAGCACAAATTCGTCTCCTCCGAGGCGGGCGACTGTATCTCCGACTCTGAGACAAGCTGTTAGACGCTGCGCGATCGCAACTAGCAGTCGATCGCCGATCGCGTGGCCGAGGGAATCGTTGACTACTTTAAATCGATCTAAATCGAGAAACAGCACGGCAAACAAGTAGTCTTTGCGGCGTTTTGCCAGCCTCAGGGCGTGTTCCAGCCGATCGGTAAACAGCGCTCGGTTGGGCAATCCGGTAAGGGCATCGTGAAAAGCGTCGTGCAGCAGTTGTTCTTCGGCTTTTTTGCGCTGAGTGATGTCGTGGCAGTTGATCACGATGCCGTTGACTGCCGGATCGTGCAGTAAATTGGTGGCTACTGCTTCTACATAACACCAGGAACCGTTGCGGTGGAGCACTCTATACTCCAGCGGGCACTGGCTTCTTTTGGGGTTTTCAATGGCTTTGTGGAGGGTTTGGGCGATCGCGGCGCAGTCGTCGGGGTGAACTGTCCCTAGGGCGCTGCGCCCGATCGCCTGGTGGGGCGCGTAGCCTAAAATTCGCTTGACGGAAGGGCTGATGTAGCGGAATATGCCCTCGGCGTCGAGAATGATCGTGATGTCTGTGGCGTTTTCAATCAGCGATCGAAATCGCTGTTCGCTTTGTCTGAGGGCTGATTCGGCCTGTTTGCGATCGCTGATGTCGAGAGCTACTCCGTCTACAATTACGTCGCCGTTTTCGTTTTTGGAAAATCTGGCGCTGTCTTGCACCCACTTGACTTCGCCGGAATTTAACACGATCCGGTACTGGCGATCGCAGGGCAACAGACTGGCACTCGATGCTGCTACGCTGCTGTCAAAGGAGCTTTTGTCCTCGGGATGAATGATTTGGGTCAACAGTTCCGGGCGCGCCATTACTTCTTCTGGTGCGATCCCTGTAACTTCGCGCACCCCCGGACTGATGTAGGGCATGGACATTTTGCCGTCTGGATGCAGCAGGGCGCGGTAGACTGAGCCGGGAATGTTGGCAGCCATTGTGGCTAGCTGCTGCTGGATGCCCCGCACTTCTGCTTCAGCGCGCTTGCGTTCGGCGAGTTCCTTCGATGCTTGTTGGTAGAGTTCGGCTTGGTGGATCGCGATCGCGCACTGATCGGCGATCGCTTTGAGCAGCGACAGTTCTTCGGCGCTCCAAGAACGGGCGCGATCGCACTCATAAAGGCCAATTCCTCCCAAAAATGACTGCTGGTAGAGCAGCGGCGCGATCGCGACGGCGCTAAATCCGATCGACTTTGCTGATGCTTGCAGTTCCTCGCACAGGCTTGATAACTCGTCCAGGGCTAGGATTTCTCCTGCTGCGAGGGAGCAGCGGTAGTGTTGTGCCAATTCGCAATTTAAGCCGACGAGTTGTTGTTTGTCTGCCGATGAGCTGATGTAGCGAACTATGATGTTACCTTCAGCATCAGGCTGCAAGATCGCGCAGGCGCTGATTTCGAGAGCTTCGTGCAGTTGGTCGGCGGTGGTTTGCAGCACTTCGTCGAGTACCAGGGTGAAGCGCATGGCTTGAACTATGCGGTTGACGATCGCCTCACGAGTCGCTTGTCGCTGAATTTGGGCGATCGCGAATTGTTGCTGGCGGCGCATTTTGTATTCTTGGAGCGATCGTTCTAATACTGTTGGCAGCCTAAACAGCCGCCCTTTTAATACAAAATCGTTCATGCCGGCTTTGATGCACTCAACTGCCGCTTCTTCTCCCAAACTTCCCGTTACTAAAATAAATGGTATTTCTTGCCCTATTTCCTGCATTAATTTCAACACTTCTAAACCGTTGAACCCAGGGAGGCGGTAATCTGACAGCACAGCGTCGTACTTGCAATTGTGGAGCAGTTGTCTGCACTCTGTTGCTGTTTCGGCAGTATCGTATTTAAAATTTACTCCCCCCGCTTCTAAGGCGAGCACTATTAATTCCAGATCTTCTGCCATGTCTTCGACAATCAACAATTTTAACGTTGATTCTGATACTGTTTTTAGTAAATAGTTTGTCTGAGTTCGATCTAACATACGGTATTCGGTAGTTTTAAATTTGTTTGTGGTAGTGTTGCTAAATCTCTTTCTTTTGATTGAGTTTTGTTAATTTTATCTCGAATTTTTAGTTATTTTTAGCCAAGATTTATACTCTAAAAACATTTATTTAGCCTCCGCCACCGAGATCTGGCAGAACCGACTGTGACTTATTTAAGTGTATAATAGTTTTAAATTCTGAATTTAAAACTACTATACTGGTAACTTACGAATCTAGATTACTGTTTGAGATTGTTTGCCCTAGTTTAAAGTAAAATGTGGCTCCTTGACTAGGTGCGCCGATCGCCCAAATCGTGCCGCCGTGGCGCCCAATAATCCGCCCGACGATCGCCAAACCGATGCCCGTACCTTCAAATTCTCTCTGGGAGTGCAGTCTCACAAAGGCTCCAAACAGTCGATCGGCATATTCAGAAGGAAAACCCACGCCGTTATCCTTGACAAAAATCGTTCCATCAGGTAAGGCGTCAATAACTATTGTAGCCGGAGTGCGTCCGCGGCTGAACTTGACGGCGTTGTCGATCAAGTTGCTGAACACCTGTTGCAGCAAGGTGGGATCTCCCGTCACCAGCGGCAAATCTCCGACGGTAAATTCAACTTGGCTGTGGGGAGTTGGGGCCGACTCTGTTGCAGTCCGGGGTTTAGCCAATTTAATCGCAGTTTGCACCAGGCGGGTGAGATCGATCGGGATTTGCACTAACTCAGTGCGGCCCACCCGCGAAAGAGCGAGCAAACCGTCAATCAACAGACTCATTTTTTGGCTGCTGTCTTCTATCACTTGCATATAGTGAACAATTTTAGGATCGTTCAAAGCCTCAGTTGATTCTAACCGCTGTTTCAAAGCATTAACAAAACCTGAAATATGGCGCAAAGGAGCCCGGAGGTCGTGGGAAACAGAATAGCAAAAAGATTCTAATTCTTGATTGGCCGCCTCTAATTGCTCCGTGCGTTGCGACAAAGCTTGTTTAGTCTCAACCAACTCTGTGATATCGCGAGAAGTGCCAATTAAAGCATAAACCTCGCCGTCGAGATTTCTCAGCGGAATTTTAAAAGTATCGAAGTAAGTAGTTTTGTTGTCGGAAAAAATATATTTTTCATGCAAGTGGAGAGTTTCGCCTGATTCAAATACCAGCAAGTTTTCCCGCACAAATTTTGTGGCTAGTTCAGTCGAAAAACACTCAGACACGGTTTTGCCTTGCATTTCTTTTCTGCTGTTAAAACCTGCCATTTTTGCCAAACTTTGATTGACAAAAGGCTGGCGCATATCTTCGCGTTCTACTACAAAAATGCGATCGGGTAAAGCATCAAAAAAAGTCTCAAGTTCGGCGGTACGCTGGGCGACTTGAGCTTCTAAAGTTTCGTTGAGCTGTTGGAGTTCAGCTTCGGCTCGCTTGCGATCGCTGATATCTTGACCGATGCCGATACATCTGCCGTCTGAGAGGCGAATGTTTGCCCAAGCAGTGTCGATAATTCGCCCGTCTCTAACTGTTGTTTTGAAGTCTTCCCAGTTCTGGGTTGCTGCTTTAATTTGAGCAAAAACATATTGGCGGTATTCTGGCTGCGGATAACATTCGGTAAAGATATCGTGGTTTTTGAGCTCTGCCAAACTCCAGCCCAGCACTTTTTCCCAGTAGCGATTTACCCACTCTATTTCACCGCTATTTCCCAAGAATGACAGCATGACTGGCACGTTGTCGAAGATTGTTTGCAGCACTTCGTTTTGTTCTTTTAAGGATTCTTCGGCTTGTTTGCGAGCGCTGATGTCGAGTATGGAACCGATAACTTGCTGAATTGGTCCCGCTGGGGTTCTTTTGAAAATTGTCGATCGATCGTGCACCCAGCGCCATTCCCCGTTTTTGTGTTTTATCCTGTAGTCGATGTCATCTGTTTCGTGGGGGTTGCTGCTGTTTGAGAGCCGCTGCATACTTGCGCTTAACTTGTGCAGATCCTCGGGGTGAACTAAGCTAGAGATAGCTTGAGTACCCAAGTCTTGCAGTTCTTCGGGAGTGTAGCCCAGCATGGCAGTGACTGCTGGATTTGCATAGATATTTTGCTGTGCTTCTGTGTCGTATATGTACAAAAAGTTGGGGATGGTTTTAATGATGCTTTCTAAAAGTTCTTGATGTTTTTGCAGTTCTACTTCGGCTTGTTTGCGAGGAGTCAAGTCCAGCACAAAACTGACTCCAAATTCCTGCGTTCCTTCTAAAAACGCAGCTCCTAGCAGCACCGAAACGCGGCTGCCGTCCGAGCGGATGTATTCTTTTTCAAAGGGCACAATCATGTTGGCAGCCCGGAGCTCGGCGATTTTTTGGTCGTCTAGATGGCGGTACTCTGGCGGTGTCATTCCTTGCCAGCTAATTTTTTTTTCAAGCAAATCGTCTATCGTGTATCCTACTAGGTTTAAAAAAGCCTGATTGGCGTCGGTAATCAGGCCGTTAATTTCCCAAAAAAATATGCCGATGATGTTAGAATCAACTACGCGCCGAAATCTAGCTTCGCTTTGCCGCAACTGATATTCGACTTGTTTAATTTCTGTGATGTCGCGCGTGATACCTAAAACTGTTTCTACTGAATAGTCCTCAGCAAATTCGGGAATTACTCGACTTTGATAGTATTTTGTTCCGTCGGGAGTGGGAAAGTCAAATTCGATGGTTTCTGGTTTGCCGGTGCGAAAAACTTTGACACACGCTTCGTCCCACAGGTGGCAAATGTGGGGGGACATTCCTAATTCTGTGTTGCTTTTGCCGATAAATTCTGAGGCGGGTTTTCCGGTGGCTCGTTCGACTTCTAGGTTAACGTAAAGGTGGCGCAGTTCTCGATCGAACCGCGCTATGATATCGGTAGCATTTTCGGCGATCGCACTGAATGCCTGTTGGCGCTGGTGCAGTTGTTCTTGAGTGCGGAGGTGTTCGGTTATGTCTCTGGCAAAAGACAGAATTGAAACTAATTTTCCTTCTGCATCCATGAGTGCAGAATTGTACCATTCGCAGTGAATTACCGAGCCATCTTTGGTATAGTTGCGGTGGCGGCAAACGTTGCGGGGTTCTGTGCTGTGTAACAGTTGATTTGCGACGGCCCACACTTGCTCGAAGTCTTCTGGATAAACTATTGAGCATTCGTGCCAATATTTGCCGATTACTTCTGCTGCACTCCAGCCAAATATTTGTTCGGCCATTGGCGACCACCGCACTACTCGACCTTCTGAGTCCCACTCTATAACTGCCATTGGCGAGTTTTGTAGGTGAAATTCCCGCCGCTTGCGGGCTTGTTTTATTTGGGTTTGAAGTTGCTGGCGGAGTTCCTTGGCCTCTTCAAATCGCTCGCTGATTTCCTGTGCGTTTGCGGAGCCGGCTTTGGCTATCTGAGCAATGGTTTCTGCTGTTTGTTTTTCAAGTTCGTTCCAAGCGAGTTCGAGGGCTGATTCCGCCTGCTCTAGCTCAGTGATGCTGTTCTGAAACAGTGAGGCACTTTCCACTGGAATTTCAGGCATATTTTTGACAGTTAAGCAAGTGTTACGTTGAGACTTTTAAATTAAACTTTAAAAATTAAAAATGTGTAGTTTATTGTTAAATTATACATTTTTAATTTTTAATTTGTGCGCGGCGCCGATTTTGAGCGGCGGCGGTGCTATAAAAGACGGCAGGCATAGGTCGATCGAATCGGCAATTGCGGTCGATCGCCCCAAAACTCTCGTCACCCAACTGCGGGCGCACTCTGCTCTGTATATTTTTGCACATGGTTGGGGTTTGAGGCGATCGAAATAATACTGATGCAGATCTGTGCGCGAGCCGATCGCGCATTTGTAGAGCATTGGGTGTGCCGCTCGCCAGCAACAAAAGTGTGGCGGGCGACAACCAACCCCAGGAAGTGAATTATTCGCTGCCAGTCGCGAGGTCGATCGATACTTGTTTGCGAACTCTGCCGGTGTTAAGTGAAAACCGTCCCTACCCGACAAATAATCTCAAGCCGGTTTCGTCAATAAACAGCTAAAATATAATATAAAGTTATTAAATTTTCAAGGTCGCTTATGACTGCTGCTGCATCCTCTTCGATAAAAAACCAAACTCAGTACGAAGCTGTTATCGGTCTCGAAACTCACTGTCAATTGAGCACGAATACTAAAATTTTCTCCAGTTCTTCTACAGAATTTGGCAATGCCCCAAATACAAACATTGACCCAATTTGTATGGGAATGCCTGGAGTGTTGCCAGTATTAAATCAGAAAGTGCTGGAGTATGCAGTGAAGGCAGGGCTGGCTCTCAACTGCTCCATCGCACCTTACAGTAAGTTTGACCGCAAGCAATATTTCTATCCCGATTTGCCGAAAAATTATCAAATTTCTCAGTTCGATTTGCCGATCGCCATTAACGGTTCAATAGAAATTGAACTGGTGGACGAGGCGGGCAATTCTACTAGGAAAAAAATCGGGATCACTCGCTTGCACATGGAGGAAGATGCAGGCAAATTGGTTCACGGGGGCAGCGATCGCCTCAGCGGTTCGACTTATTCAATGGTAGATTACAACCGCGCCGGCGTGCCTTTAATCGAAATAGTTTCGGAACCGGATTTGCGATCGGGCGCCGAAGCTGCCGAATACGGCCAAGAATTGCGCCGGATCGTCCGCTACATCGGCGTTGGCGACGGGAATATGCAGGAAGGTTCCCTGCGCTGCGACGTGAATATTTCGGTGCGCCCGGTGGGCAGAAAAGAGTTCGGCACTAAGGTGGAAATTAAAAACATGAACTCTTTTAATGCGATCGAACGGGCGATCGATTACGAGATCGAGCGGCAAATTCAAGCGATCGAAAATGGCGAAACCATCGTCCAAGAAACGCGGCTTTGGGATGAAAACAAGCAGTGTACTTTCAGTATGCGGGTTAAGGAAGGTGCCAGCGATTACCGGTATTTCCCGGAACCGGATTTGCCTCCGATCGAAGTTTCGGCAGATCAATTGCAGGATTGGAAAGCTCAACTGCCGGAATTGCCGGCCCAAAAACGATACCGCTACGAAACTCAACTAAGTCTTTCTCCCTACGACGCGCGGGTTTTGACTGACGACAAAGCGGTGGCTGAGTATTTTGAAAAGTCGATCGCCGCCGGTGCTCCTATCAAACAAGCTGCGAATTGGGTGATGGGCGATATCACTGCTTATCTGAAAAATGAGAAACTGGCGATCGCAGAAATTCCTTTCCAACCGCGGGATTTGGCAGAATTGCTGGGGCTAATTGATGCCGGCACGATCAGCGGCAAAATCGCTAAGGATATTTTGCCGGAGTTGCTCTCCGGTGGCGGTTCCCCTCAGAAGTTGGTTGAAAGCAAGGGTTTGATTCAAATTTCGGATACAGGGGCGATCGATCGGGCAATTGATGCAGTTTTGGCCGCCAATCCCAAGGAGATCGAACAGTACCGGGCTGGCAAAACTAAGCTCCTAGGCTTTTTCGTCGGTAAGGTGATGAAGGAAACGGGCGGCCGGGCCGATCCCAAATTGACCAACGAGTTGCTAGCAGCCAAGCTTAACAGCCCAGCCTGAGCAGCCGTTAAGGGTATCGTGTAGCGGACGCGAGTGGCGGGCGATCGGTTTTTCCTGAGTCCGCCGCGCGATCGCCCTTCCCGCTTCATGGTAACTTTACAATTAAGTCTACATTTCTTTACAATATCTTCACAATTGGGGGTGTCACCCCTCAGTACAGTCGTGTTATATTGTGTTATGTAGATGCACCCTGATGGCAAGGAGAGTTACGGAAGTAACTCTCTCTTTTTTTTGTCTTTTTTTTGTGGGACACGGACGTGAAAATACCGATCGCAAGATTCTGGCTGGACAAATGCCGAATAATCGCATCAGGAAAATGCTAAAGACAGTCAGAAATAGACAATAAGAAGCTGGCAATCTGGATAGGTAAAGGTTTGAGGCGTTTGTGCCAGCTATACTTCTTCATCAAAATTTTACATAAGATGGTGTCACCCCTCATCCCTAACGTGTTATACTCTGTTATATAGATGCACCCTGATGGCAAGGAGAGTTACTTCCGTAACTCTCTCTTTTTTTTGTCTTTTTTGTGGGACACGGACGTGAAAATACGGATCGGTGGTGTCTTGCTGGAAGAATCTCGAATTATGTAACGGCGAAAACGCTCTTGTCGCGAACCCAGATATCTGAAGCAACTGCCAATGCTCAGCCCGGAAGGTTTAAATCCTTGGGCTAGCTCGACTTTTTCATCAAAACCTGACAAACTGGGTATTGCCCCTCATTCTCAGTATGTTATATTGTGTTATCAAGATGCACCCTGATGGTCGGGAGAGTTACTGAGGTGACTCTCCTTTTTTTTTGTCTGATTTACCGATTAGCAATTACCGATTACCGATTAGCAATTACCGCTTGAAGTCGATTAATATCAACTTCAGTTATCAACTTCAGTTATCAAATAATTTGGATAGTATGAGCGAACAAGCTAGCGAGCTAATCAAGCAGGGAATTTCGCAATATCAGGCGCACCAATTTGAGGCGGCGCTGGATTCTTGGCAGGAAGCGCTGGCGCTGTATCGCTCAATGGACGATAAGCGCCGATCGGGTGCGGCGTTGGGTAATATGGGCGTGGCTTACGAGGCGCTCTTGAATTACGATCGCGCGATCGACTGTTACCAGCAGCATTTGGTGTTAGCACGCTCCATTGGCGATCGCCGGGGCGAGGCAAATGCTTTGGGCAATTTGGGCAATGCTTGCTGTGCCCTTGAGGATTTTTCGAGTGCTATGGATTACCAGCAGCAGCGTTTGGCGATCGCCCGGGAGACTGGCGACACTCGCGGAGAGTTGGAAGCTTTGGGCAATTTGGCCTTTGCTTGCGATGCTAACGGCAATTTACCCGGTGCGATCGAGTGTTATCAGCAGCAATTGTCGATCGCGCGCGCCCACAAGGACGATCGCATTGAGCGCAGCGCTCTCAAGAGTTTGAAGCTGGCTTACAAGTATTTAGCCGATTACGAGAAAGCCGACGAGTACCGACAGCAGCAATTGGCGATCGTCCGGGAACTGTTTTTAACCGATAAACATCATGATTTTGTCCAACTTGCAGAAACAGTTGGTTTGAATCCCGTCGAAGATTTTGCCGGAGCTGATTTAAGGGATTTTGACTTGCACTACGCTGATTTGAACGGCGCAGATTTGCGCGAAACCAACCTCCAGGGCGCAGATTTGACCTTAGCAGATCTCAGCGGTGCTTTGCTGAGTTTTGCTAATTTAATTAATGCTAGTTTGTGCAATGCTAATTTGCGGGATGCCGAACTCAGCAGCGCGAATTTGAGCGGTGCAGATTTGCGAACAAAGTTGCCGAGGGCAAATTTAACCGGTGCCAATTTAACCGGAGCTAATTTGAGCAGTGCTTATTTACCGAATGCAATTTTAGTTAATGCAAATTTGACAAACACTGATTTCAAAAATGCTGACTTGAGCAATGTTGACTTGAGCGGTGCAAATTTAAACGCTGCAGATTTGAGCCGCGCTGATTTAAAAAATGTGGTGGTGGAGAATGCGAGGTTTGTTGGTTGTTTAGGGATTTCCGAAGGGGTCAAAGTTGAGTTGACGGCGCGGGGCGGAATTTTCGAGTAAAATGGGAATCTTGGTAATTGTAGAGAGGAATAAAAGCTATGACTGCGGTAACTGCAAAACGATTCTCGATCGCCGAATATGACCGTTTGGCAGAACTGGGATTTTTTGAATCCGATAACCGATTTGAATTGATTCGCGGAGAAATTATCAAAATGGCTGCTAAAGGTAGGATTCACTCGGTTTGTAATACTCTTTTAGTTGAGGAGTTAATCATTTTACTGGCAAGACGTGCTCGCGTGCGCGTACAGGAACCGATTATTTTGTCAGATGATAGCGAACCAGAACCTGATGTGGTTATTGCCCAAAATCGCTCGGACAATTATGTATCTTCTCACCCTCTAGCTGCTGATATTTTGTTGGTAATTGAGGTTTCTGATTCTACTTTAAAGTACGATCGCAGAACTAAGTTATCTCTCTACGCTGAATCGGGAATTTCTGATTATTGGATATTTAATTTGGTAGATACTCAACTGGAAATGAACAGCGAACCTTATCAGAAACAAACAGGTGATTTCGATTATCGAGCCAAAGGAGTGGTTTCACCGAATGAGGTTGTGGTGATTCCGGGTTTCCCAGAGTTGTCTCTCGATTTGTCTGCGGTATTTCCGGCGCAGATGGGTGAGTGAAGCCCAGGAGTGCGATCGACCGAATTGATGGTATAATCCAAAAGTGCGATAGAACTACTCAGCAAAATACCCCTATGACCGCTGAAAATCTCACCTCCTCAGCCCAAAATATCCAGCTATCGGGTATCAGTTGGCAAACCTACGAAACCTTGCTCGCCGAATACATCGACCGGCCGCTGCGGCTGAAATACAATGGTGGCAATCTAGAGATTCTGGAACCTTCACCAGAACACCAATTTTACAAAACAATAATCAGTAGATTTGTTGAAACCCTAGCAGAAGAATTCGGACTGAACATTGCAGCCGTCGGTTCCACAACTTTTAAGCGTCCAGAACTCAGCAGTGCAGAACCTAATGAATGTTTTTACATCCAGAATTTTTCTGCAATTAAAGGAATAAAAAGAATTGACACGAATGAAAGTCCGCCACCTGATTTAGTAGTCGAACTCGATCTCGCGAGTTGTTCGGAAAATAGCTTGCAAGTTTATGCCGATGTCGGCGTGCCGGAAGTGTGGATTTATAACGGCGAACGCCTGATTATCAATAGATTAGAAAATAAAGCATACGTTTCGTGCGAGATCAGTTTAGCATTTCCCACCGTACCTATTTTAGAAATTGTCGGTTTTTTGCAACAGGCGGAAACAATGGATTATTTAGAATTAGTTCAAGCATTTCGGAATTGGGTAAAAAACCAAATACTACCAACCAATTAAGCTAAAGTGCATCACGGGTGTCACCCACCAACGATAAATCATCAAAATTATCACAGATAAAATTTTGCTCAATAGTTTTGCTCAATAGTGATAAAATAAAAATAAAGCACTCGTCAAAATCTCTATCACAGTCTGGCAGAGCCAGCACTTCTACCGATATGCGATCGCTAGAGTCTCACAACAAATACCCTGATTGCTTGTGGATGCAATTAGAAGCAATTCCAGTGCCATCGGTTGCAGCCCAAACCCAGCAGCTCGACATTCACTTGAGCCTCAATTTTAACGAGCATTGGGAACCGCTGCTCGGCGGCCGCGTCAGATTTGGCTTGCAAGGCGGGACGCTCAAGCTAAATCTGGAAAACTGCGAAATTCCCGTAGCATCGCGTCAGTTAGTCGGTGATTTCCAACTGTCGCCAATCGACAGCAGTACAGAAGTTTTGTTAACCGAAAGTCAGCGGGAAGTTCCCGACAGTGAGAAGGCCCAGAAAAACCAGGAAAGTGACTGCACGTTTTGTCACGTTTCCACCATCGGCGACGATACAACGCCCGCTTGGATTTTTTCATTAAAACGCGGCAAACCAGTATTAAAAGGTTTGCTAAAAAGTGCTAAACTGGGAGAGTTTGCCGCGAAGCCATTGCGAATTGCAGCGACTTTTGAAGTTGGGAAAGAAGATATTTATTTAACAGATGCCGAGGGTTTGTGGCCGCACGATATTACGCCAAATCAACATTCGGTTTTAGCAAGAATCTTGACTGTATATTTGCAAGCAAATAAACTCCAACCGGCTCTCAGTTGGGCGCTTTTGTCCTACAATTTGCCTGCGGTGGAACAGCCCGAGGTGGAAATTGTCCCGGAAGCCGAAGCTCAATTGCAGGAAATAGTCGATCGCATTATAGCCGCTGAAACAGACGATTTTGTAGAACTGGCAACAATCGCCAATCTCAATCCAGCGCTGGATTTCGCGGGCGGTAGCTTGCGCGGGACGAGTTTAAATGCAGTGGATTTTAGCAGCGCAAATCTCCCGGCGGCAAACTTCCGGGGTGCAAACTTAAACGATGCCGATTTCAGCGACGCCAACCTGCAAAACGCCAAATTCGGCGGTGCAGATTTGAGCGGCGCTTTCCTCGGAAATGCGGATTTGAGCGGTGCAGATTTGTACCGCGCCAGCCTAGCTTTAGCAAACCTCAGCGGTGCAGATTTGAGCAGCGCCAATCTGCTTGAAGTTAACTTAACAAACGCTAATTTCAGCGGTGCGAAGGTCGAGTCAGCGAGGTTTGGGAATAACTCGGGACTTGCGGAAGATGTGAAGCTGAATTTACAGCAGCGGGGAGCAATTTTTGATGAGGTTTAGTATCGCAGGTTCGTAGTCAGGACTTCAGTCCTCTCTCATTTTAATAGGACTAAAGTCCTCACTACAAACCAAATTTAGACCAAGTTCGCAGTCAGGACTTCAGTTCTCTATCATTTAAGAAGGACTAAAGTCCTCACTACAAACCAAATTTATGGCGGTTGTTTGAGCGGACACGATATCCTTACCGCTCGTCTTCTTCCTTCTCCGATTTCACAGGAGCGCGCCCAGAAATTACAATAAATCCCACCGACTCAAGAGTCAGGTGCGGGCGGCGAATTCCCGCTAAAACCGCTTGACTCAACGCACTTTCCGTACTGATTTCATCAGCCAAAACCGACTCTAAAAGTTGTTCCGATTGAGAAAGTCGGTTCAAGCGCAACTGCAATTGATTCACCCGGTTTTCCAGTTGAATTGCAGCACTGACAGCGGAACTATTGCACATTTCCACAAAAGCCTCACGCCCGCGCAGCAATTCCTCCGATACCACCCGCCCCTTTTGACAAAAATCATCCCAATCCAGCGGATCGACAAAATTGTCAATCAACGAAGTGCGATTTTTCGACAAATTGTAATCCCGATTCGGGCCGCCTTTCCCCTTATAACCCCGCTGCAAAATTGCCAAAACTTCCGCATTTTCTACCAGAGACATTTGTTCGCTGCGAGCATCTACATACACGGTTTCAAAAATTGGCAAAAACAGAGCATCAGCGCGCCGCTGTAAAGCTTTTAAGTTGTAATTTTCGATGTTTTGTGATTGCAAAATTTGCTCAGCAGGCTGCACGTCAGTCTGGATAGAATAATTAAACTGAAAACCAAACCATTCCTTCCCTTCCGCAGCATCCCAAGTTTCATCGTGACGCCACATCGCAAAAGCTTGACCCCGATCGTCCCAGCGAACATAAGCGCCCAGTGCATCGATCAATCCCTCGCCAGTTCGATAAAGCACGACATCGGTATTTTGATGAGCGATGCGCCGATTGTAGCTACCGTACTGCTGACAGTACGGCACCAATCGAGTTCTCAAATCGTTCGAGGGAATCAAGGTTTTTTGAGTGGGTTGATAGCGCATCAATCCAGATATACTCGGATGTTCGATTTGTTTGAAGTGGAGGGCTTGACACAACCAACCTTCCGCCGCCCGCTGCATTTCTTTATGGCGTGCGTCGCAGTTGTCGAGGGATTCAAAATACTGAGATGCGCTGTCATCAAGAATATCAATTTCATCGAGAACGTACTGTTCGTCGATTTTGATTTTCTCTTGTTCGATTTCAGTTTGAATCACTTCAAGTTCGCTGAGTAATCCTTTTGCTCCTTCAGCAAACAACTTTTCTTCAAGTGCAACCAGTTTTTTTTCAGCATAAAACTGAAGGCTGGAAATAGATTTGTTGAAGATATCAAATCCGTTTTTTAAGACTTGAAACCAAGCTTCGTGGGGACTGTCGGGCATATCCGGGCCTGCAAACAAACAAAATTGCACTCCCATTTTGCTACCAATGCGATCGACTCTGCTGAGTCTTTGTTCTAGCTGGTTGGGAAACCACGGTAAATCGAAGTGAATTAACCAATCTATAAATTGCAGGTTGACGCCTGTTTCGGCCGATCGATCGCACACCAAGACAAAACAGTGCGGTTCAGTCTTAAACCGATGGAGATTAGCCTCCACATCATCCGCAGACTTGCTGGTGTCATGGCTGGCGATCGCCTTTTTACCAAAGATTTTAGCTAAATTTTCCGCAATCTCTTGACAAGTTACCGTAAAACTGGTGAAAATCACAATTTTTGGGAAACGTTCGCCCGGAATCGGCCGTTTAATTTGCTGCTGAATTCTGGAGAGCAAATCGCGAGGATTGCTGTGATACTCGCGCGGAACCTTCAATGCAACTGCGAGAAATCGCAAAATGGCGATTCGCAACAAACCCGGTCGATCGAACCCTTCCTCGACCTTTGACACCGTGTTGAGCAAGGTTTCTAGCAGTTCCCTTTCTTCGGGAAACAGCGCAGTTTTGGTCAAAATTGCGGTGTCGCTTTGTCCGAATTCGCGATCGATCTCTGGACTGGATTTTTTCTGCAAACGAGCTTTGATAACCCGTTCCAAAACATTCAACCAAGTACCGGAAGCGCGGAAAAACAGCAGAAAAATTCTCTGATATTCGCTGGATTTGGGAGCAGCAGCGCGCCATTTATCGAGTATAGTTTGAATGGATGACCACTGTTCGTCATTGAGATCGTACTCGGCTTTCGGTACAGTATCGCGATCGAAAATCACATCTTCCACCGCATCCCGGCGATTGCGGAGAATCCGGCGGTGCAGGCGATAGGTATCGTTAACATGGGTGCGAATAGTTCGGATTAGGCGAGATTTTTCTTCGGCTTCTTTGGTCTTCAAGCATTTTTCTAATTCCTTTGCTAATCCGATTAAATAATCATCTTTAGCAAAAAGGGTGCTAAGTTGAGCAAGTTTTGTTTGCAAAACAGCAGACTGTGTTTCCTCTCGGAAATCGAGTAAAGTTCGACCGATTTCATGACGGTTTTGTACCTGTGCTTTGAAACTTTCCAAATCATCAAGACGGTACGTTGTGGGGTCTAGCAAGTGCAGCATTGCCAGAAAATCTTGCTCGCGACCGATGACGGGCGTTGCAGATAATAACAATAGGTTTTTGCTTTTGTGAGCTAGTTTCTGGCACAGTTCAAAGGATTGTTGCTGATTGCGATCGCTCGAATTGGCCATTGCTGCGAGCTCGTGCGCTTCATCGACTATCAGAAAATCTAGGTTGGCGTTGCGGCTAATTTGATTGATTTCGCTAATAGCA
Organism: Microcoleus sp. PH2017_12_PCY_D_A; assembly: GCF_020738565.1. Lineage (NCBI taxonomy): Bacteria > Bacillati > Cyanobacteriota > Cyanophyceae > Oscillatoriales > Microcoleaceae > Microcoleus > Microcoleus sp. PH2017_12_PCY_D_A. Next base: position 20,904 of record NZ_JAEQCI010000078.1, read on the forward strand.
ACAAGCTGCACTCTGTCAGCAAAATGAGACAAATAGAATTTATTTTCTAACTCTTGCCGCCACTGTTCGAGGAGGTATTTGGGAACAATAACAACAGCGCGCCCGTTGGGGTCGTCTAGCAGGAATTGGCGGAGAATTGTCCCGGCTTCTACTGTTTTGCCGAGTCCTGCTTCGTCTGCCAACAAATAGCGCACGATCGGGTCTTCTAGGACGCGCCGCACGACTTCAACTTGGTGCGGGTAGAGGTCTATGTTAGCAGAAATTAGGCCGGTCATGCCGCGGCTGACTGCGCGCTGTTCGATCGCAGATTGGACAAATGCCAAGCGGCGATCGTGAAAATACGGCGTTTCTTGACCTTTTACTGCTAAAATGTCGATCGGATCGGCGATCGGGATATTGCAGCGAACGTAAAGTTCGGTTTCGACAGCTTGCAAACTTTGGCTGTCGGGGAGGTCAATTTCGTACTCTAATTTATCTTCATCCCAGTCATAAACTCGGCCGATTATCCATCTTTCCTGACTTGTGCTCCAGAGGTAGCAGCGAGTTTGACGCTGAAGTCTGGCTTCTTGCAGCAAACCGAGGGGTACAGTTTTGCGGATGCGGTTTTTTACTGAGCAAAAATATTCAACTACGGCGTCGGGCTGGGATACCTCGACAATTTTTCCGATTCCCATATCGTTTTTGGGCGATCGAACTAACGAACCAACATCAATCATAATTTTAGCCTGACAATACTCACTAGAATACACTAACGCCTAGCGACCAAAATAATATTTGTTCGTAGTGAGGACTTTAGTCCTTTCAAATTCTAAGGACTAAAGTCCTTACTACAAACAGGTTCGTAGTAAGGACTTTAGTCCTCTTTTTTTTTCGGACTAAAGTCCTCACTACAAACAGGTTCGTAGTAGGGACTTTAGTCCTCTTTTTTTTGCGGACTAAAGTCCTCACTACAAACCACAAGGTTCGTAGTAAGGACTTTAGTCCTCTTTTTTTTGCGGACTAAAGTCCTCACTACAAACCACAAGGTTCGTAGTAAGGACTTTAGTCCTCTCTTGGATGCGGACTAAAGTCCTCACTACAAACAGGTTCATAGGTAATTACGATCGCCCAAAAACAACGCCAGCATTCCCCGATTCCCATTTCTGGTATTTTTGCATAACACTAGCGTAAATTTCCGAGTCAGTAAACTCTGTTAACCAAGCTTGTAGGGGAATCCAAGGCTGTTCCTCGAACCAATTTTTATCGGTATGGGCGAATTGACGGACAAAAGGTGCGATCGCCATATCAGCCAATGCTACATTATTACCAAACAAATATTTAGTCGCCCTTAACTTTACATTAAGTTTCCCCAGATATAAAGCACCTTTATCCCGATGGGCTCGGGCATCAACACCAGCATAACGTTCGGGGTATTTATAACGGTCAAGATGATATTTAAACCCACAATCAAACTGAGCGATAAGTTCCAGCATTTCTGCAACAGAACCTTGCTTTGGGCTCAACCATTTTTCAGGATCGTGCTCTTCCAATGCCCACAACATGATATCAATACTTTCATCGAGTACCCGCCCCTCAACATCAATCAATATCGGTACCGTACCTTTGGGAGATACATCTAACATTTCCTGTGGTTTGTCTCGCAAAACAACTTCCCGCAACTCACATACGCGATTGCTAACCATCAGCGCCAAGCGTGCGCGCATAGCATAGGGACAGCGGCGGAAGGAATATAAAATTGGGTATATTGGTGACATATAGTCATTAGTCATTAGTCATCAGGAAGACGGAAGGCTTTAGAGTTAGAAACCGGGTTTCTTTCTAGATTTTACGCCGCCCAACCAGAGTTTTCAGAGAAACCCGGTTTCTTGGATATGAGCGCTAATATTGCAGAAGTCAGAAACCGGGTTTCTTTCGAGATTTCACGCCGCCCAGCCAGATTTTTCAGAGAAACCCGGTTTCTTGGAGCTTAGTGCTAATACTAGATGAGTCAGAAACCCGGTTTCTTTGAGATTAGCGCTAATACGATTAGTCGATCGCACCATCGGGTTTTTCCTTAACATCATAGCGCGCGCCCATATGTGCTTGGTTGCGGCGCTTAGCAAGCTCAATCTGACGTTGACGTTCAGATAAACCTTGTTTTTTAGTTTCTGTTTTCGAGTCATGACAGTGAGGACAACTCACCCCCAGCACAAAAAATTCAGAAGCCTTATCTTCCTGACTAATCGGGTGACGACAACCGCGACAAAGTTCATAGTTACCAGGCTTTAAATCATGAACAACCGAAACCCGTTCATCAAAGACAAAACATTCACCTTCCCAACGACTTTCTGCTTCCGGCACCGTTTCCAAATATTTTAAAATTCCACCTTCGAGATGATAGACTTCCTGAAAACCTTGCGATCGCAAAAAAGCAGTAGATTTCTCGCAGCGAATGCCACCAGTGCAAAACATTGCTATTTTAGATTTCTCGCGCAAAGCAGTTTCTTGCAGCGCCCATTCCGGTAACTCGGAAAAGCTTTTTGTTTTGGGATTAATAGCGCCGGCAAAAGTACCCATAGATACCTCGAAGTCGTTACGCACATCAACTACAACAACATCGGGGTCATCAAGCAGCTTATTCCACTCACCGGGCTTGACATATTTGCCAGCCATGAGGGATGGATTAATATCCGGTATCCCCATGGTGACAATTTCGCGTTTTAAGCGTATTTTCAGACGGTAAAAAGGTGCTTTTTCCGAAAAAGATTCTTTGTGAACCAAATCGGCAAAACGCGCGTCACTACGCAAGAATGCGAGCACTGCGCCTACGCCCTCGGATGAACCGGCGATCGTGCCATTGATGCCTTCTTGCGCCAATAAGATAGTGCCTTTGACGTTGTTGTTGTTGCAACAATCGAGTAGTGGTGTTCTCAAGTCGGCAAAATCAGATAGCTCAACGAACTTATATAATGCAGCGGTTAAGAAATTAGCCATATATCGAATCGATAACAGTAATTAATTTTCATAGTTCTATGAAAATTCAATCAAAGCGGACGGTGGGACTCGAACCCAGGACGTTCAGCATGGTTCGCTGCAAGCACGACTCAGGAAACCACTTATTGGCAAAGGGTTTCAGCCTCTGCACAGGTTTTTGTCTCCAATTTGCTAACATTGTCCAGTCGCTTTTGAGATTCTACCATGACCCAGGCGCTTAGTAGGGCTAAAAAAGGAGCGGTAGTTATCCAGACTCGCAGCGGTAGGCTGCGCTTGCAATTGCCCCGCCAGATTTGCGGGGGCGATCGTAAGTACCTGTACCTCAACCTGCCTGACACCCCCGAAAACTGGGAACTGGCACAAGCCAAAGCCCAACTGATTGAATCCGATATCAAGTTCGAGCGTTTGGCTCTTCCGTACTTACCGCTGCTCATTCTTTAGGAAAATGCCAAAAAAGTAATGCCCGTATTTCAAACTTTATCAAATTTCTAAATCCAAAACCACACCTTTTTAAGACCTTTAATTTAGTATTAATTCCCTCTACTATCCCATTAGTTGTTCTTTCTTCAAAATACCCCACAATCTCTCCCAACCATCTTTTAATTGTTTCTACACTCTTTTTATATTATGGTTGTGCTTTTTTTAACCAATCTGTTAATTCTAATATCCCGTCACCTAAATTATTACTTGTTTCAAACAAAAACTGAAACTCTTCTTTTAAAGTGTGCATCGCTCCTACTCTTCCTGAACCATTTTTTACTTGTTTTAATTTTAATTTTTGTTCGTTAGACAAGTTATTTTCTGATTTTAATAATGTATATCTACTTCATTTTAAACTATCCAATAATTTGGCTTTCTCTTTACTTTTAGCGATGTTGCTGTCTTTTTTTCCTCAATTCTCGCCTGATTTAATTCCTCATGAATAATCTTTTTCACATGAAATCTATCTACTGTTACATCAGCATTCCGGCAAAGTTATTTGACCAATGACTTATAATTACCCGTCATGTCCATACTTACTTCTTCGATCTGGTTTAAGACTTCTTCTCCCCATTCAAGCATCTGTTTTTTGATGGCTTCTTGTTTTCTTTCGGCAACTAAGCATATTAATTTATGTGTTTCTCTCATCGACTAAGACAACTCTAAATTTTCCTTGCCCTTTTACTAAACTAATTTCATATATGCCGAGTTTTTGTAAGTTTTTTACGTCAACAGGTAATATTTTATTCGCTACAGTTTTTACCAGTGACCAAACTTCTTATTCTTCTTCTGTTAATTTATTGTTTTTAGCCACTTTATTAAGGTCACTATCGACAACTTGTTCAGTAATACTTTGTGCATATCTATTCGTGAAATTTTCTTCTTTTCGACAAGTTCCAAGCTTTCATTAAAAGGTTTGTGACAATTTCTACATTTGAATCTGCGTCGATTTACTCTCAGCATTACTTCTTTATTACCTATCGGTAAGTCTCTAACTTGCATACCTATAATTTTGATGTAGATGATGGCTAAATTGATTGCACAGAGGGCATTTTGATGTTTTTTGCTTTGATTTTACCACTAAAATCAATGTAGATCCTGTCTGCTTGTAATCTTCTAATATAGCGATCGCCAATGAATTGTAAATCACAAATCATGTATAATAATGAGGACGTAAATCTCAGTAGGAGTTGAGATGTCCCCAAAGAAATCGGCAGA
>NZ_JAEQCI010000079.1:0-14092 GCF_020738565.1 Microcoleus sp. PH2017_12_PCY_D_A
AAAAAGCCTCAAATGATTGCAGAGCAATTATTTGAGGTTTTGAGAATTCTGAATTCTTTTGAAATTAAATCCGATCGAATATCTGCGGAATGTGGGTTTTATGCTAGTTGGATTGACAAAGTGACAGGTGGAAGATAGAAGGTAGAATTAGAAATTAAGTTACGGGCAAGGACACGGCATTGCCCATTTTTGTCAGCTTAGCCCGAAAGACCGCCAGGGAATTAATTCCCTGGCGTCGGGCGAAAGTCCTCGCTCAGAGGACTGAAGAACTCATCAGTCCTCTGAGCGAGGACTTCAGCTTTGAGGCAGGGAATTAATTCCCTGCCGGACTGCTGGTTGCAGCTTAAGCTGACACCAATGGGCATTGCCGTGTTCCTACCGATATCAAAGCAAAATAGACATCAACTGTTTAAACTTTAAACCATGAGTAGAACCTTAATTCCCGTAATCCTCGCCGGCGGTAAAGGCGAACGTTTCTGGCCCCTCAGCCGCAAGCAGCGCCCCAAACAGTTTCTCAGTCTCGACGGTAGCGGCAAAAGTTTGCTGCAAGCTACAGCCGATCGACTATTAACATTAGGTAACGGTTGGGAAGATTTGTGGGTGGTGACATCGGAAATGCTGGCTGCGGGAGTGCGCGAACAATTGCCGCTACTACCTCCTGAGAATTTGCTGGCGGAACCCGAAGGCCGCGATACTGCGCCGGCGGTGGCTTGGAGTGCGATCGAAATTGCCAAGCGTTACGGCGAAGATGCCGTTGTCGGGTTTTTCCCGGCGGATCACTGGATTGGGGAACCGGAGGAGTTTGTCAAGACTTTGGAGGCGGCGGCGGATTTGGCGGCGAAGGAAAGTGCGATCGCCACTTTGGGAGTCAAACCGAGTTATGCTTCTACTGGTTACGGCTACATCGAACAAGGCGAGGAAATCGGCAGTTTTGGCGGTTTTCCGGCGTATCGGGTGGCGAGATTTACCGAAAAGCCCGATCGCACGACGGCTGAGGAATTTGTAGCCAGCGGCAAGTTTAGCTGGAACGGCGGCATTTTTGTATTTCGAGTCGGCACAGTCTTGACAGAATTGCGAAATCATGTACCGGAAATGATGGCAGCTTTGGAAGCCAAAGGTGCTGCTGCTTACTCCGAATTGCCGAAAATTAGCATCGATTACGCGCTGATGGAGAAGACGCAAAAGGCCTGTGTTTTGCCTGTGGGCTTTAGTTGGGACGATTTGGGAGATTGGAATGCGATCGGTCGTTTGCTGCAAGGAGACAAGCCGAATGTCGAGTTAGCAAAACACATCGGAATTGATACCAAAGACGCTATTTTCTATGCGGCGGATGAGAATGAAGTAATTGTCACAATCGGTTTAGAAGATGTCGTCGTTGTCAGAGATGGGAATGTGACTTTGATTGTGAAAAAGGATAGAACTCAGGAGATTAAACAGGTGATTAAGGTGTTGGGAGAAGATGACAAATTGAAAGAATTACTGTAAATAACCGAGGACACTCCGAGAGCCCATAGGTGTCAACTTAACGTTAAACCCAGTCAGAGACGGTTGTTTGACTATTAAGGCCAGATCCCCCCTAGCCCCCCTTCTTAAGGGGGGGACAAGAACGTACTCAAAGTCCCCCCTACAACCAGGGGAATTTAGGGGGATCTGGACTATGGTAAAAACGAGATTTATCAAGGCTTTCAGGCTTAAGTTGACACGCTTTGGGCTCTCGGAGTGTCCCTACTCGATATCTATAATTCTAGAATTACATAATTTCTACTAAATCCAATACAAAACCCGGCAATACATCTTCCCCTGAGAGTGTAGCAGGATTTTGGATTATTTCAACTTTGCGATCGGGGCGATATATTTCAACCCGCCGATTTTGCCTGTCAATTAACCAACCCAATTTAGCACCGTTATCTATGTATTCCTGCATTTTTTCTTGCAGTTTTTTTAAGGAATCAGTCTTTGAGCGCAACTCAACTACAAAATCGGGACATAAAGGAGCAAAACTTTCTTTTTGTTCCGGTGTTAAAGCATCCCACCGTTCTTTTTTGACCCAAGAGGCATCAGGAGAGCGATCGGCACCATTCGGGAGTGTAAAGCCTCCAGAAGAGTCGAATACAACTCCCAGTTTAGTTTCTCGGTTCCAGACTCGAAGTTGAGATGTTAAATCGGCATTACGTATGCTAGTTTCACTGCCTGTTGGTGACATAATAATTAATTCCCCTGATGCTGTACGTTCAAATTGATAATCGCGATTCTTCTGACAAAGCTGAAAAAATTGCTCGTCAGTTAAATCTATGGATAATTCGATGGAGGTTGCAGGAGATTGGATGGCAATCATGTTTTTTATTGGGTTTGAAACACCTTGAGAATTTGGATTGTAATAACTTACTCATTCAAGTTTTTGACACAACTTTTCAACTCAATAAATTTAATCATAAAAATATCGTGTCTGGTTTAACTGTAATATTAGCATGAGGATTAATACCACCGCCAAAAACCGTAGCTTGCGGGGCGGAACGCCATCGCCCTCCCCCACACCCCAAAGTACGCGCGGCGCAGCTATCCCCAGCAGGAATTGCACCCATTCCCGCTATTTCTACCAAAGTTATTCCTCAAGACAATGGTCAGCTTGGTTAACAGCGCTATCCTAGTAGTTATATAGCCCTTAAACCCGATCGACCCGGAGGCCACCACGTGTTCAGCCTAGTTCAAAACACTTCTCGCAAAGGAGAAATTCTAGAGGTCGTCTTCCGCAACGGTTGGGACTACATGAAAAGCCTCCTAACCGGCCGCAAAACCGACGCACCCAGTCTCCCAACTCCCGCAGTTCTCCGCAACATCCTTGTCGAATTAGGCCCAGTATTTGTCAAATTAGGGCAATTGCTGAGTACCCGCCCCGACTTGTTGCCGGCCGCCTACATCGAAACCCTCTCCACCCTACAAGCGGAAGTACCGCCCGTACCGTGGTCGGAAGTAGAAATTATCGTCCGCAAGGAACTCACGCAATCTCTCGAAGATACCTTCGCTAAATTTAACACTCAGGCGATCGCAGCAGGGTCGATCGCCCAAACCCACAAAGCCACCTTAAAAGACGGCCGCGAAGTCGCCCTAAAAGTTCAGCGCCCCGGTATCGATATTGTCATCGAACAAGACATCGCCGTGCTCAGAGGCTTAGCAGAACTTGTCATGCTGACAGACTTCGGTCAACAATACGATATTGTCGCCCTAGCCGAAGAATTTGCGATCGCCCTGCGCGCAGAACTAGACTTCATTCAAGAAGCCAACTACACCGACGAACTGCGTACCAACTTATCTAAAAGTAAATGGTTTGACCCCAAACAAGTTGTGCTACCAGAAATTCACTGGGAGTTGACCACAAAAAAACTCTTAGTAATGGAATGGCTCAACGGAGTTCCAATTTTGTTAGGCGATTTGCAAGGAATTGGTCACAAAGGAGATATCAATGCCGAACGCGAAGAAATTACAACCATGCTTTGCCGCGTTTTCTTCCAGCAGTTGTATATCGACGGATTCTTTCACGCCGACCCGCATCCCGGCAATTTATTTTATCTCAAAGACGGTCGGATAGCTTTGCTCGACTGCGGCATGGTCGGCAGATTAGACCCGCGCACCCAGCAGAGTTTGACAGAAATGCTGCTGTCAATTGTCGATTTAGACGCCCAGCGCTGCGCTCAACTAACATTGCAAATGGCAGAATTTGCTCAACCTAAAAGTTTAGCTATTCTTGAAAACGATTTGGCTCGAATGCTGCGGAAGTATTACAATGTAAGCTTGTCGCAAATGAACTTGTCGGAAATATTTTATGAAGTGCTGGAAATCACCAGACGCAATAAAATTAGGCTGCCCAGCAATCTAGGTTTGTATGCAAAAACTCTAGCTAATTTAGAAGGACTGGCGCGCTCTTTCAATCCCAGATTCAATATTGTAGAGCAAGTGAAACCCCTAATGACCGATATGTTTCGGCGTCAGTTATTAGGAGATGACCCGGTGCAAGCTCTGCTGAGAACTGCCCTGGATCTGAAAAGCTTATCTTTGCAATCTCCACGACAGGTGGAAGTGCTTTTAGACCGGGTGACTTCCGAAACTTTGAAGTGGAACTTGACCCTAAAAGAACTCGATCCGCTGCGCCGAACTTTGGGTGATTCTGCGAACCGACTTTCTTTTAGTATTGTCGTAGGTTCGCTGATTGTAGGGGCGGCAATTATTTCTTCTAACGCGCAAACTGCTCAGCTATCTTTTTTGAGCAACGGTTTGTTTGGCGCGGCGAGTTTTTTGGGTTTTTGGTTGATTATTAGCATTATGCGATCGGGCCGCTTGCGGAGTTAAAAGGTTCGTAGTGGGGACTTCAGTCCCTCCAAATTCAGGACTAAAGTCCTTACTACGAACCTAAGTAGGGTGCGCCGAAGAGCACCTTACTACTATGGATAGTGTAAAAATAAAAAATTTGCGTCCAGGACTGTAGTTGTACCAGTAGAATATAGCCTAATACAACAAGCGAACAAAGGTAGGCTATGTCACAGCATGATTCTTCTCTCCCAAAGTCGGCAATTAGAGACAACCGTCATCGCGGAACTGTGGGCAATTTTTTGAAAGCCAAGGTCGAGAAAAACTCAACCCTATCCATTGTTTCTGCTTACTTTACAATTTATGCCTTTGATGCTTTGAAGGAACAACTTCTAGGTATTAAAAGCTTGAAATTTTTGTTTGGTGAACCGCGCTTCATCAAGTCCCTTGACCCCAGTAAAACCGATAAAAAGGCGTTCCAAATTGAGGATCAGGGCTTGCAGCTACAGAATCGGTTGCAGCAAAAACGGGTTGCGAAAGAATGTGCAGAATGGATTGAAAAAAAAGTCCAGATACGGTCGGTCAAGCAATCTAATTTACTGCACGGCAAAATGTATCACATTGCTCATAACGGAACTGAAAATGCTATTATGGGCAGTTCTAATTTTACCATGCGGGGACTGGGATTAGGTAGGAAAAACAACAATATTGAACTCAATTTAGAAGTAGATAGTAAACGGGATACCCGCGACCTTAAAGCCTGGTTTGATGAACTCTGGAATGATGCCGAACTCATCGAAGATGTCACACAAGACGTGCTGCTGTATCTAGAGCAACTTTACCAGAATAATACTCCTGAGTTTATCTACTACAAAACTCTGTTTCATATTTTCGAGACTTTTCTAGATGACCTAGAAAAAAGCGATATTCTCAGCGAACAGCTACACCTATTTGATACAGAAATCTGGAAATCTCTATTTGAATTTCAAAAAGACGGAGTTAAGGCAGCCATCAATAAAATCCGACGATATAACGGATGTATTATTGCTGACAGCGTTGGTTTAGGTAAAACATTTGAAGCTCTCGCGGTGATTAAATATTTTGAACTTCGCAATGAAAAAGTTTTGGTTCTTTGTCCCAAAAAACTCCGCGATAATTGGACTGTATATCTAGCACAAAACAATAGCGAGCTCAATCCTTTGGTTAAAGACCGCTTTAACTATACAGTCCTGTCTCACACCGACTTGAGTCGCGATTCCGGTTGGTCTGGCGACATTAATTTAGAAACGATTAATTGGGGTAACTATGACTTGGTAGTTATTGACGAATCCCACAATTTCCGCAACAACATCAAGAGCAAACGGGACGAATCTGGCAATCTAATTAGAAAGAGTCGTTACGAAAGGCTGATGGATGATATTATCAAGAGCGGTGTCAAAACTAAGGTGTTACTCTTATCAGCAACTCCGGTTAACAATGATTTAAAGGATTTGCGGAATCAACTTTATTTTATAACAGAAGGTCGCGATGCTGCGTTTAGGGAATTGCTGGGAATTACCAGTCTGCGAGATACACTAGCAGATGCTCAAGGGAAATTTACCAAGTGGGCAAAGAAAAGTAGGGAACGCAAAACTAGCGAACTTCTGGAAGAACTAAGTTCTGCTTTCTTCAAACTGCTTGACGAACTTACGATCGCCCGATCGCGCAAACACATTCAAAAATACTACAAAGATGCGATCGCCCAATTAGGCGGCTTTCCAGAACGGCTCAAACCCATCTCGGTATTTCCTGAGATTGACCTAAAGGGTGAGTTCATGTCCTACGAACAGCTTAACAGCGAAATTTCTAAGTATCAACTCTCGGTATTTAACCCTTCAAAATATGTCCTGTCGCCATACCGATCGGTGTATGAAAATAAAAAAGGGCAAAATTTCAGACAGAGCGATCGCGAACGCTGTTTAATTGGCATGATGAAAGTCAATTTTCTCAAACGCTTAGAAAGCTCCATCCATTCCTTTGCGCTGACAATGGAACGCACAATTACCAAAATTGAATATCTAGAGACCAAAATTCAAAGTTTTCAGCAATTCCAGCAATCTCGTGATGCTAACCAGACAGTTATTATCAGCGATTTGATGATTGAAGACTTCGACGATGAAGAGTTGCAAGATGCCATGCAAGTAGGTCAAAAGCTGATATTTCAAATGGCGCATCTCGATGTCGAAACCTGGTTAAAAGACCTAAAAAACGACAAGAAACAGCTTAAAAAAATCTACAATTCTGCCCAAAGCATTTCTGTTGAACGCGATGCCAAGCTGGCCGAGTTAAAAGCACTAATCGCCGAGAAAGTCAAGCATCCTACGACTAACAAGCATAGCAAACCAAATCGCAAGGTTTTAGTCTTTACGGCCTTTGCAGATACAGCAGTCTATCTCTACGAAGGATTGCGGGAATGGGCAACATTAGACTTGAAAATTAACTTAGCTTTGGTGACTGGTGGCTCGGCGAAAAATCAGACTACCTTTGGCAAAAATGAGTTCAATCACGTCCTGACAAATTTTTCACCTTTCGCCAAGAAACGCGCCCAAATTCCATCTATGCGGCAAGACGGCGAGATTGACCTATTAATTGCCACAGATTGTATATCAGAAGGGCAAAATTTACAAGATTGCGATTATCTGATTAACTACGACATCCACTGGAACCCAGTCCGAATTATCCAGCGGTTTGGTAGGTGCGATCGCATTGGCAGCCCCAACCATACCGTACAATTAATTAATTTTTGGCCTACAGAGGACTTGGATCAGTACATCAATCTGAAAAATCGAGTAGAAGCACGGATGGCTTTAGCGGACATGGCTGGTACATTTGAAGATAATCTGCTGGAGGTAAAGGAGATTCAAGAACTGATTGAGAGTGATTTGAAATACCGCGACAAGCAGTTGCTGCGATTGAGAGACGAGGTGCTGGATCTCGAAGATTTCACCGAAAGTGTCGCCCTAACGGAATTCACTCTCGATGATTTCCGAATGGAACTAGCGAAATATATTGAGAGCAACCGCAAACTACTCCAAGATGCCCCTTTAGGACTCTATGCAGTAGTTCCAACTAACTCGGAGTACCCGATCATTGCTCCGGGCGTAATTTTTTGCCTCAAACAGAAAGGCGATTCTCTTGATAATAAAACCGTCAACCCGCTGCAACCATATTTTGTAGTTTATGTGCGCGAAAATAAGGAAGTGCGATTAACTTTTGCTCAACCCAAACAAATACTTGAAATATATCGGTTGCTGTGCGCGGGATGTACTGTTCCCTATGAAGAGTTGTGCAACTTGTTCGATCGACAAACTAACAACGGATTTGATATGAGTTTGTATAACGATTTGCTGAAGCGGGCGGTTGATTCAATTGCAGGTATTTACAACAAGCGGCTCATCGGAAATCTGCTGTCTAGCCGCCGTGCAGTATTGGTTGAGCAAGCGCATCAGGTTAAAGCAACAACGGATTTTGAACTGATTACCTGGCTGGTGATTAAATGAGCGTCAGCGAACAACAAGCTAAAGCATCTATTAATCAAGCTTTAAAGGGTTTTGCCAAGGGAAAACTTGCCGATAACGCCCGTAATTTGTTCTTTGCTCTTGGATACCGCAGTGATAAAACTCTTCCGTTTTATCCTAATAGTTCGGAGAATTTTATTGCCGAATTTGACATAGATCAAAAGCTCAACTTTCAAAAAGCTCTCTTAGAGGAATGGCTGTCGGTTGATTTCCTCTTCCAATTTACCGGGACAGAAATTGCAGATAATGACCAGTTTGTCGAATTTGATACTAGCAGCGGTGAGAGTGCTTTTTTTACTTCCTACTTGTTTTTCGCGATCGCACTGCGGAGGAGCGCGTACACTATAGAAGAACTTGACGGGATTATCCGCGAGATTAATAAAATTTTACCGATTCCCGCGATCGTTCTTTTTCAGCATGGAGAAACTCTCACTTTATCCATTATCAACCGTCGCCAACACAAGCGCAATCAATCTGAAGATGTATTAGGAAAAGTCAAACATATTAAAGATATCCCATTCGCCAGTGCGACAAACTCTCATTTAAGAATGCTCTTCAATATTTTTTTGACAGAGTTGCATGAAAATCATGGCTTTAGCAACTTTGACGAATTTCATGAAGCTTGGCATAAAACTATTCCTGACAACATCAAATTTAAAAAAGAGCGTCTACCGCCAGATTCGCTTCGGGTTTACCTGCAAGAAATCGGTCGATTTCCCATCCTCAAAGCTGACGAAGAGATTGAACTAGCTCGTATAATTGCTGAGTTAGAATTAGAGGGCAGCCGAAAAGCGAAAGACAAAATGGTAGAGTCTAACTTGCGCCTGGTAGTCTCAATTGCTAAAAGATATCAAAATCGAGGGCTGGATTTCTTAGACTTGATTCAGGAGGGAAATCTCGGTTTAATCAAGGCTGTAGAAAAGTTTGATTGCACGATGGGAACCAGGTTTTCCACCTACGCATATTGGTGGATTCGTCAGGCAATTACGCGGGCTATTGCCGATCGATCGCGGACTATCCGCCTACCAGTTCACGTTTATAAAACTATTTCGCAGATTAAGAAAACTACCAAACAGCTTTCTGAAGAAATCAGTCGCAAGCCTACCGAAGAAGAAATCGCTACTAAAATGGAGATAACAATTACCAAATTGCGCTTTGTTATTAAATCGGCTAAATCTATCATTTCCTTAGATACTAAAATGGGTGAGGATGAAGGTTCTACATTGGGAGAGTTGATTGAATTCGATGGAGAAACACCAGAGGAACAAGCATCTAAAAATTTGTTTTCCGAAGATTTAGAAAGCGTTTTAGATACTCTGGGCCCTCGACAACGTGACGTTATTCGGATGCGATTCGGCTTGGATGATGGCCGGGAAAAAACTCTACAGGAAATCGGTAATATATTTGATGTTACCCGCGAACGGATTCGGCAAATTGAGGCTAAGGCTTTACTAAGATTGCGCCATCCCAACCGCAACAGTATTTTAAAAGAATATATTCGCCCTACACCAATTTACGAAACTCAGACTAAAAAATCGATCGCCAAACCGATGCAGCCGAGACAGTTCAACATCTCAGAAAACTTGTCTCCCAGCCGCGACACTTTCTTACAGGAGCCTGTTCGTGATAAAATAGTTGAAACAGCTAATACGACCGAACCATTAATTCCTTTTAACAATTTCATAGAAAAATCAAATATAGAACAAACAAAGTTGGCTCGGACTCACCTGTCAAGTGCCGATGAAAATGAAAACAATCTCACTTATGCAAATTTGAACGAGCATAATTTCTACATTGCCGAACTGACAGAAAATGACTTAAATAAAGCGATTAAACCGATGAAACAAAATTCAGCAGACTTACTCAGACAACTCACCGCACTAGAAGATGTTTTTTCCCAATTAGAGAAACGGCTGTCAGAGGCGAGTCGAAAGTTGCTAGACCCTGGTATACCTATATCTCAAAAGCTGATTCAAGAACTTGACGAGTCCCATAAAAAGTTTATTCAGCTTCGCGACAAGGTGCTAGAAGTGGCTGAATATTTGGCAGTATCGACAACGCTGAAAGTTGAGGAAATTGGTTCTTTAGCAGATATCAAGTCTGTACTTGAGCTTGTGGATTTGGCGGAAAAGGAAAAAAGTGCGATCGCCCTTGTCCGCGACTCTGCTTTGAGGGTTTTGGAACGAATTTTAGCGATCGCCCATCGAGTAGAGAGCAATTTTCAGTCATTGCTGGAATGTCAGGAAAAAGCCCGCGAACTTCAACGCGCCATCTCCGAATCCCACGAGTCTGACTTGCATCCCGACACCCAACTCTTGGCTGACGGCAATCATCCATTCTGCAAACTGCTAACACTAATTGCAGAATGGGAAGAAGCAGATGACGAGCGTTTGGATTCCTTACATGATGCCGTATCTGAATCATTTGGAAGAACTCTGGCGATGGCAGCAGTCAGAGGAAAACTGATGATCCAGGCGGAAGCAATACCAGATTCGCCTGCTGTTTTTACTAACAATAATTTAGAGGAAACTTCTTTAGTTGATGAGCCGGAATATGAAACTGTGCTTATTGTCGAACCACCACCCGCAGCAGAGTTGAACGCGGTATTGACAGAGGATGCGATCGCGCAGCCAACCACTGAAAATATCCCAGATATTCCACCAACAGAAGCGCCTACCGCAACTCAGATAAATCATCAAAATTCGGAAAATAAGCAAGGAAAAGAAGTTGAAAATCAGGCTGATTATACCAGAATTTTCAGTGTATTGGAGCAAGGTGATATCCTGACGGCTAATGAATATAATAATATGCTGCAACAGGGGCGATCGCTTGCTGAACCAGAGGAAAAGAGAGATGCTTTTAAAGACTTCTTTGGGCATAAGTATGCTGCGATCGAAAAAGTGCTTGAGGAGTGCGATCGCGATCGACAAAAAAAGCAAGACCTAATTCCCAATATTTCCAAAGGAAAAAGTATCGCCAAAATCCAAATACCGCAGGGGGCTCAAGCCAAAAAAGCCGCTGAAATGCTCGACGCTTGGTTTAAAGCCAAGGGAAAGCATCAAGTAATCACAGAGAAAGATGCTCATCAAATTCTCAGCAACCTCGGTTTTAACATAAAATTTCTTAGATTCAAAAAATCAGGACAATATACCTGGATTGACGTTAATGCCGAGCCGATATCTGACCAAAATCGCTGTCCTGTGTCTGCCTATGGTTCAGCCGCGAAGGGTCATTACCGCATTCTTTGCGTATGGGATAGACCGAACGAACAGGATCTCCTCAATGCGGTTGGAGAAACTGCTCTTGGAGGGCCGGTATTCGTCTTTCATTTTGGGCGAATGACCGTCAAGAAACGCCGAGATTTGGCTGATTTGTGTCGGCAGCGTCGGAGCACTTTCATTGTTATAGATGATGTGCTGATGCTCTACCTTTGCGGAGAACAAAAAACACGCTTACCTGTATTGTTTGACTGTACCTTACCCTTTACTTTCCTGGAACCTTATAAAACCGCAGCAGGAGAAGTTCCGCCTGAAATGTTTTACGGTCGAGTACGAGAACGGGAATCTATAATCGATCCAGAAGGTTCTTGTTTAATTTATGGAGGCCGCCAGTTAGGTAAAACGGTTTTGCTTAAGTATGTACACCGGACTTTTCACGCAACCGAGATGAGAAGGAACGCCTTATTTTTGGATATCAAAGAAATTGGGCGCAAGCAACTGTTAGATAAGATTTGGCATCTACTAAACGAAGAATTGGATAGATTGCAAATTCCCGATACTAACCGGCGCAATTCCGTCCGCGAGAGCAGTTTGCAGCGGATTAAAAGTTGGCTGGAATTCGACACGCAGCGGCGCTTTTTGCTGTTGTTGGATGAGGCAGATAATTTCCTGGAAGCTGATGGTAAGGAGGATTTCCCGCGCTGTGATGAACTCAGAAAATTAATGACGGAAACTAACCGACGTTTTAAGGTGGTCTTTGCCGGATTGCACAACGTTCTGAGAACCACTAGACAAGCAAACCATCCCCTAGCTCACTTTGGCACGCCGATCTGCATTGGGCCTTTGCTGAATAATGGTGAAATGCGAGCCGCAACAGCTTTGGTAGAACGTCCGCTGGCCAGTCTTGGCTATCGTTTTGAATCGCTAGATTTAATTCCGCGCATTCTTTGGCAGACTAACTATTATCCGAGCTTGATTCAACTTTATTGCGAGCAGTTACTCAAGCACATCACTAACCCAGATGTCCCTACTTTCGATCCTAAAATTAGTCCGCCTTACGCGATCGCTTCTCGCCATGTAGAAGAAGCTTATCAAAGTCAAGACCTTCGCAATAATATTCGCGATCGCTTTAAGTTGACACTGGGACTCGATCCGCGCTACGAGGTAATTGCCTACTCGATTGCTGATGGTTCTCAGGAGAATGAAACAGGCATGGAGGATGGGTTTTCTGTATCTTGGATTTGCGAACAAGTCTTGTATTGGTGGTCTGACGGATTCGCGGGAAGGTCATCGGAAGATGAAATTCTTGCTTTACTAGAAGAAATGGTCGGATTAGGAGTTTTACGAGAAAGCAATCCAGGTTACTTCACTCTGAGAAGTTCTAATTTAGCCTTGCTTATGGGTACGCAGCCAGAAATTGAAGCAGAACTTCTGAGACACCGCGAACCTCAACCTGAATACGAACCTGCTACTTTTCGTTCTCCTCTTTTCGTGAAAAATAAAGCTGATTCCCGGCGCAGTCCTTTAACTGTTAAACAGGAATCATATCTTCTGCTCCGCGAGTACGGTGTCTCTATTATATTTGGGTGTCAAGCCGCAGGAATTTACGATTTGTGGTTTTTTCTGGAATCAGCATTTAGTAAGAAAATTTACCCATTCTACTATTTAGAAAACCTCTCAGATATAGAGAATTTCAAGCAGCGCTTGCAAAAAATTAGTACCCGTCGCAAGAAAGATACTACGACACTTATTGTTGTGTCAGCCAGCACCCCTTGGAGTCAGGATTGGGTTGATGAGGCCATTCAGAAAATCAAAAGATTGAGGAAAGAAGACTCGTTTATCCAGCTTGTTTTCATCGCAGATCCTCAGAAGGCTTGGCAGTTAGTTAATTATAGTTCCAGAGGTTTTGATTCCTTTAAGGATATGAGATTTTTCAGCCTCAAACCTTGGCACGATGCCGCCCTGCGACATTGGTTGGAAGATGCTAATTTGCCCAGCGAACTAGAAGTAAGAAAAAAAATTACGAAAGTGACAGGGAATTGGTCAAACCTGCTGCAAAAATTCTATCAATTTTCTCAAGCTAATCCGCATTGCTGGCAAGATTCCTTGGCCCAACTGACGAAGCAATTTAATAAATCTGACAAATTAATTAATTCAATGGGTTTTGACGGTTGCGAACCTCAAAGAAAACTGGTGATGAGAACTTTAGCCCAATGGGGAGAAGCAGCCGCGGTTGAGGAATTAATTGAGGTTCTGGATGATGTATCGCCTGAAGTTGTCAAGCAGACTCTCAGATGGGCGGATCTCCTCAGTCTAGTCTCGCATTTAGGAAATCAGAAGCAAGATGGTAAGGATTACTGGCAGATTGACCCTGTAGTTGGTCGTCTGCTCGAATCTATGGCAGAGTAATACGCACTTTCTGCTGTGCGATGTACTTCAGCAGATATCTGACTTCAGATAGGCGATCGCCCGCAGCAGCTAAGTCTAAGCTAGAAATTGTTCGATCGACCAAATTGAGGAAAAACAGATGAGCAGCGGTCACGCCAGCCATAAAGGCTCTTCCACAAAACCCAACACCAACACCAACGGTCAAATAACATCCCCTGACGACCAGCCCGCTGACCCCCTAAATCAAGAAACATCCGGTTATCCATTCCATAACGAAGCAATGGAAAACCCAGCAGCCACCGCGCGGCCCGGCGATGAGGCTGAGTCTGGCGAAGAACAGCAATAGTTGTATCGATGAAATTGGCATCGAGATGCTATTTGCTAGGCGGTTGATGAGATTTTTGAGAAAAATTAGGTGGTACTAATTACATCTTGCACCTGTCGCGATAGTCCGCCAGAGATTGAAATCCCTGGCGGACTATTGCGATAGGTTCAGTAGGGTGCGCCATGCGCACCGATGCGCATTGCGCACCCTACATAGAACCTGTTTAAGATACAATTAAAGTTAGGTATTATTGAAAAATGAGCAATATTAACCAAGTAGGGTGCGCCCTGTGCACCGATGCG
>NZ_JAEQCI010000079.1:14135-39532 GCF_020738565.1 Microcoleus sp. PH2017_12_PCY_D_A
CGCCCTGTGCACCGATGCGCATTGTGCACCCTACATAGAACCTGTTTAAGATACAATTAAAGTTAGGTATTATTGAAAAATGAGCAATATTAACCAAGTGTTATCACATCAAAAACAGCCAGAATTAGGATTGGTCTGCATTACGGCTTCGGATGCAGTTCGTTTCCGCACAGTCACGCGGAAGCGGCTGTTGCAACTTACAGAAATAGAACAAGAAAAAGTATTGCGCGAGTTGTATGCAGACAACTTAAAAAGACTTGACAAAGCGCTTGATTTCTGCTACGCCAATGGGATTAAATTGTATCGCATGACTTCTGCGCTGTTCCCTTTTGCAGATACAGATTTGGGGGAAGCAGTGCTACGCTCAATGAGTGAGGAATTGATCGATACGGGCGATCGCGCAATTGACCTCAATATCCGTTTGGTGTTCCACCCCGATCAATTCGTCGTCCTCAGTTCCGACAAGCCCGATGTCGTTAAAAACAGCATTAAAATTCTGGCGACTCATGCTTTAATTATGGATATGTTGCAACAGCCCCGATCGCCCTACGCGCTGATGAACATTCACGGCGGTAAGGGCGATCGCACTTCGCAACTGACATCAGTCATCCGCGACTTACCCGAATCTATTCGATCGCGCTTAACCTTTGAAAATGACGAATATGCCTACAGTTCCTCAGAACTCTTAGAAGTTTGTCTCGATACCGGCGTACCGATGGTTTTTGACGCGCACCACCACGTCATTCACGAACATTTAGAAAGTTACGACGATCCAAACGTTGCCGAAATGCTCGCAGCAGCCCGCACTTCTTGGTCAGTTCCCCAATGGCAATTAGTCCACATATCGAACGGAAAAGAATTTTTTGGCGATCCGCGCCACAGCGATTTGATTGCAGAAATGCCGGAGTGCTATTATCAAGCTCCTTGGATTGAAGTAGAAGCTAAATTCAAAGAATTAGCTATAGAAAAGTTGCGGATAGAATGGCTGGCTGCGAATGTTCCGCAGTTTAGCAATGTCTCGTAGAGGCGGGCTTTACCAACAATAATTGCCTAAAACCAATTATCTCGAAAACCCGCCCCCACCCAACGGTAAATCCAAAGAACAGGCAAGATGCCTGTTCCACAAAGAAGGAATTTTCTTGTGGAGTGTCCCGCCCGCCCGGTTTAGTCCGAAAATCCGACAGGGGTTAAAAACCCCTGTCTCATAGCTAAAGTCCTCTAAAAGAGGACTAAAATAAATAGATATTGAGATCGTATTTCCAGTCGGTTTTAACCGACTTGAGCTTTGAGGCAGGGGTTTAAACCCCTGCCGGACTGTCGATAACCAGACCAATGCTGGACTGCCGGAATTAATAGAAAACCGCGTTAATACCAACTATAAATTATGTGCGGAAGATACACTTTAACTGCTTCAGCTCAAATCATCGCCGAATTTTTCAAACTGTCGGAAGTTCCCGAAATTAAACCGCGATACAATATCGCCCCAACTCAACCAGTAGCGACAGTCACAGCTTCTCCCCAACAAATGCAGCGACAGTTCCAATTTATGCGCTGGGGTTTAATTCCGAGTTGGGCAAAAGATATGAAAATAGGCAGCAAGACTATCAATGCGCGATCGGAAACTGTAGCCGAAAAACCTGCTTTTCGCAGCGCCATCAAGCACAGGCGATGTTTGATAGTCGCTGACGGTTTCTACGAATGGCAAGCGCAGGGCAAGAAAAAACAGCCTTACTATTTTCAAACGGCAGACGGCGAACCTTTTGCTTTTGCCGGTTTGTGGGAAAATTGGGAATCGACCGAAGCAGAAAACATTGTATCTTGCAGTATAATTACCACCGCTGCTAACGAAACCGTCGAGCCCGTGCACGATCGAATGCCGGTGATTCTCCCTGAGGAGGCTTGGGAAGAATGGCTCGATCCGGCTGTTAGCGCTCAGCAAGTTTTGCCGCTGTTAAAGCCCTATACTGCAGCAGCCATGAAAGGAAATGCCGTAAGTGCGATCGTCAACAGTCCCAGCAAAGACAGTCCCGAGTGCATTCAAGGAATTGAATAAAAAAGGTTCGATCGTTCGGACTTTAGTCCGCATCTTCCGAGGACTAAAGTCCGAACGATCGAACCTTAATGACTAATAACTAAATTAACTGTCGTACATCCGCGCTTCTGCTGCGTCGGGATTCTCCTCGCAATACTCGTCAAAAGCCGTTTTGTCAAGCTTGATCGATCGCTGGTGAGCAGCCTCAGCCTGCATTTCCTCTACAATGTCCCACGCTACCGCGCACTCTTTAGATGTAGCGCCTTTCTCGGCACAGACTGTTCTAGCATCCGCGATCGCCTTTTGAATTTCATCCTCAAAAACCACACTCTTCGGCTTCTCAACAAAATCGCTTTTTGTCAAAATATCCGTTACCGAAATAATCCCCAGCAGTGTGTCCTTAATCACCGGAGCTCGGCGGATGCGGGTATTGGCGAACAACCTCGCCACGTATTCCACGCCCAAGTCGGGATTCACCGTGATGCAGGGTTTGGTCATAATCTCGAAAACGCGGACTTTTTGCGGGTCTACTCCGTAGGCTGTTACTTTGTAAACAATATCCGTTTCCGTGACAATGCCGTAGGCGTCTTGTTCGTGGCGGCGTTCCACAATTAGCGCGCGCAGACAGAGTTCGCTCATCATCGCCACTGCTTCAGCTACCGTTGCCGAACCGCGAATGGTGACAACTTCCTTTGTCATAATATCTTGGGCTTTCATCATCATTTTTTCTTGCTCCCAGCTCATACACTTTAGTCTATCCCGATTGGGGGACGCCGGATTTGCCATTACGATCGCGACTTACCCTCAGCCCCCTCCACCTCCAAGAGTCCGCGATTTCCCATCGGGCGGGCTCTTGGAGGACGATCGCGATCGCCAGAGTCAAGCTTTTGGGCGATCGAGCCTTCAGCTTATTTTGCCCAATTTATCAGCCCCAGTCTCAAAGAAGTAAAAGTTAACACAAACAAACCAACTGCTTGCGCTCGCACAGATCCCCGCCTCTGATAAACTTGATGGCTGGGAGTGCACTCAAAGCACAAGGCAAGCAGGACTTAGTTGGGAGGATCTAATTCGTGGACAATGTAATCGGTTTAGAGATTATCGAAGTAGTCGAGCAGGCAGCCATTGCTTCCGCTCGCTTGATGGGCAAAGGCGAAAAAGATGAAGCCGATCGCGTGGCTGTAGAAGCAATGCGCGAACGCATGAACAAAATTCATATGCGCGGCCGCATCGTGATCGGCGAAGGCGAACGCGACGACGCACCCATGCTTTACATCGGCGAACAAGTAGGTATTTGTACCCGCGAAGATGCTCATACTTTCTGCAACCCAGATGAATTGGTAGAAATTGACATCGCCGTTGACCCCTGCGAAGGAACTAACCTAGTTGCTTACGGTCAAAACGGTTCGATGGCAGTTTTAGCAATCTCTGAGAAAGGAGGTTTGTTTGCTGCACCGGATTTCTACATGAACAAATTGGCTGCTCCTGCGGCTGCGAAAAATCATGTAGATATTCGCAAAACACCAACCCAAAACCTCAAAATTATCTCTGATTGTCTCGGCCGCAGTATTGAAGATTTGGTGGTGGTGGTCATGGATCGCCCCCGACACAAAGATTTAATTAATGAAATTCGGGCAGCGGGTTCAAGAGTTCGACTGATCAGCGACGGCGACGTTTCTGCTGCGATTTCTTGCGCGTTTTCTGGTTCCAACATCCACGCGCTGATGGGTATTGGCGCAGCACCTGAAGGCGTGATTTCCGCAGCAGCAATGCGCTGCTTGGGCGGTCACTTCCAAGGTCAGTTAATTTACGATCCGGCTGTTGTCAAAACTGGTTTGATCGGTGAAAGCAAAGAGAGCAATCTCGCCCGCCTTAAAGAAATGGGCATCACAGACCCAGACAAGATTTACAATGCTGAAGAGTTGGCATCTGGAGAAACTGTGCTGTTTGCAGCTTGCGGAATTACTCCCGGAACGCTGATGGATGGAGTTCGCTTCTTTGGCGGCGGCGCTCGTACAGAAAGCTTGGTAATTTCTTCTCAGTCGAAGACTGCTCGGTTTGTGGATACAATCCATATGTTTGACCAGCCGAAATCTCTGCAATTGAATTAGTCATTAGTTAGCGGTTAACAGTTGAATTTTGAAATCTTAATTTTGAAATGTTAATTTTTAACCGTTGACAGTCACCAGTGATTAACAATTAGCGATAAACTAAGAGTTAATCGCAGGTGACTGTTGATAACTAAGAAATAAATAGTGACAAATCACAGATTTGACATCCTCACCGACTATCAAGGAACGGTGATTCCCAAACCTCACGATTTGAGTTTCTGCTGTCACGAGCAACTGCCTCCACCCACAAGGAGTATTATGGTCTTATGTTCGCTCCACAGACTAACCCCGCTAGCCCAGCGGTTTATATGTGTCGAATACCTAAAAGGAATTCTTCTCTGTTGTTTTGATTCTAGGGATGTTTACCATTGCCCTATCCTCTTTTCCCGGTCTACCGATTTGTCTGCGCCGCCAGTTTTACTGGACTTCGCCCGCCCGGGCTGTCTGAATCCATCGTCGCGGGTGGGTCAGTGACCATCTACATCTTAACATAAAGCCGTCCTATAAGGACGGGGTTTCTACCCAAATTTTAGATGAATATTGCAGTCATAGGTCTCAGCCACAAAACAGCGCCGGTTGAAGTTCGCGAAAAACTCAGCATTCCAGAACAGAAGATTGAAGGGGCGATCGCCCAATTGCGCGGCTACCCCCACATTCTTGAAGTTGCCATCCTCAGCACTTGCAACCGCTTAGAAATTTATATTGTTACCAGCGAGTCAGAGCCTGGTGTGCGAGAGGTGATGCAGTTCCTTTCCGAATGCAGTAAAGTTCCGTTGCAATCTTTGCGCCCTCACCTGTTCATTTTGCTGCACGAAGATGCAGTGATGCACTTGATGCGAGTCGCTTCTGGCCTCGACAGCTTGGTGCTCGGAGAAGGACAAATTTTGGCTCAGGTGAAACAAACTCACAAACTCGCCCAGCAGTACAAAGGTGTCGGCAGAATTTTAGAACGTTTGTTCAAGCAAGCTCTGACAGCCGGGAAGCGAGTTCGCACGGAAACTAGCATTGGTACCGGTGCGGTTTCAATTTCTTCGGCGGCGGCGGAATTGGCTCAATTAAAAGGTCAGCATTTAGCAACCAGCCGGATTGCGATTATCGGTGCTGGGAAGATGTCGCGCTTGTTGGTGCAGCATTTGCTGTCGAAAGGAGCGAGCCATATTGCGATCGTCAATCGATCGATGCGAGGCGCCGAGGAATTGGCCGGTTTGTTTAAAGATGCTACATTGCACCTGCATTTGCTCTCGGACATGATGCAGGTAATTGCGGATTCTGACTTGGTGTTTACCAGTACAGCCGCTACAGATCCGCTGTTAAATAAAGCTAAATTAGAAGCTGTCTTAAAACCCGATCGCCCTTTGATGTTGGTGGACATTTCTGTACCGCGCAACGTTGACTCGGATGCAAAGGAAGTCGCTAACGTGAAGTCCTTTAATGTGGACGATTTGAAAGCAGTGGTAGCTCAAAATCACGAAAGCCGCCGCAAAATGGCAATGGAAGCTGAGGGCTTGCTGGAACAGGAAGTAGAGGCTTTTGATGTCTGGTGGCGCAGTCTAGAAACTGTTCCTACCATTAGCTGTTTGCGGGATAAGATCGAATTGATTCGGGAACAAGAGTTAGAAAAAGCTTTATCGCGTCTGGGTTCCGAGTTTTCGGAGAAACATCAAGATGTGATTGAATCTTTAACAAGAGGGATTGTGAATAAGATTTTGCACGATCCGATGGTGCAGTTGCGGGCGCAGCAGGACATTGAGGCGCGCAGACAGGCGATGCAGACTTTGCAAACGCTGTTTAATTTGGATGTGGATGTCAATCAGCAGTACAGTTGACAGTTGACAGTTGACAGTTGACAGTTGACAGTTGACAGTTGACAGTTGACAGTTGACAGTTGACAGTTGACAGTTGACAGTTGACAGTTGTCATTAGTGATGTTTTGCATTAGCTTTTAATGTAATTAGGACTTATACCATTTTTCTGACCTATATGCTATGGATGAAGTCTTAGCCCCCCCTTAATAAGGGGGGGTTGGGGGGGGTCATATCTAGCGCTACTTTAGAAAATTGGTATTATATCGTTTCCGGTCGATTGACTGCAATAAGATTGGTTCGTAGTGCGGACTTCAGTCCGCAGCCGAAGAGCGGACTGAAGTCCGCACTACAAACTTTTATTTTTATGGTAATCTACCGGACATGATATTTCCCATTTGCTGATTAAGTAATGGGGTTTATAGCCTTTCTCAAAGAGATGAGGTATAACTGACAGCTTCTATAACTCTTAAAATAAGAGGGCCCAAGCCCAACTACGTACCTCACCTTTCTAAGAAAGGCTATATCAACTCAAATTTAGGGTTTTACTTGTTGCCAGGCTGGATCATGAAAACCAGTTCAACTAACAACTAATAACTAACAACTAACAACTAATAACTAACAACTAACAAATAACAACTAATAACTAACAACTAACAACTAACAACTAATAACTAATGACTAATAAGCGAATTTGTCAATTAATTTTATTGATTGTAGGGCTGTGGTTAGTTTTTGAGTTTTCTACCCGGATTGTGGCAGAAATGCTGTGGTTTGAGGAAGTTGGATATCTTCAGGTTTTGCTGTTAAAACTGAAAACTCAAGGGTTGCTGGGCGCGATCGCAATTTCGGCATCTTCCGCCTTCTTCTTCGGAAATTTAGCCCGATCGCGCCGCTTGCAACTTCCCACCGAAAACATCAAATCACCTGTTTTTCGGCAGTTAATCGCGCCCGCAAGTGGCAGAAACACGAAGAAAAATCCTCAACTACCTGCTGCTAAATCTCAAATTGCCTTTCCCTGGCTGTTGTTGGCGATATTGGGATTAAGTGCGATCGCCAGTTTAACAGTAATGCACTGCGGGCTCTTAGCCGTCGGTAGCATCGGTGATTTTAGGATAGTCGGGGGTTTGTCTGCGCCGCCAATTCAGTTGGGATTCGAGTCAATTCAGCTTGGGGTGGTGCAGCTATTCGATCGCTGGTGGCAGTTGGGCTTGCTGCTGGGAATGATGTTAGCTGTAGCAATTAAGCCGGATTTTTGGCTGCGGGCGATCGCTCTTTTGCTCAGTTTGGCGATCGGGCTAATTGCCGCCAGTCGCTGGACTAAACTTTTACAATATTTCAACCCTACTAATTTTAACATCACCGACCCGATTTTTAATCAAGATATTAGCTTTTATGTATTTATTTTGCCCATCTTAGAATTACTAAGTTTCGGGCTGACTGTTGTATCTGTGTACGGTTTAGTATCCTGTGCTTTAACCTATTTGCTGTCGGGAAACAGCCTCAGTCAAGGGATATTTTTGGGATTTTCGCGATCGCAACAGCGGCACTTGTACGGCTTGGGAGCAGCTTGCATGGTAGCCGTCTCACTCCGGTACTGGCTGGGCTGTTACACCTTGCTGTACTCGCGCGGAGACGTTAGCTACGGGGCGAATTATGCAGACGTGACAGTGCGGCTTCCCGTCTATGGATTTTTGAGTGTGGTGGCTGGGGCGATCGCACTTTTCATGCTTTGGCCTGTTTTCCAATTAAAAATCAACAATAACAACTTAAAAAAAATCATCTTAGCATTTTTGACTTTAAGTCTATCTCTAGGTTTGCTGCTACCAAAAATCGTGCAGCAACTCGCAGTCAAACCCAACGAATTAGCCCGCGAACAGCGCTACATCCAGCGCAGCATTGCCTTTACCCAACAAGCTTTTGACCTGAAAAAAATTGAAATTAAAACCTTCGATCCCGGCGGTAAACTTACATATGAAGACTTAGAAAAAAATCAACTTACTATTAGCAACATCCGGCTGTGGGACAAACAACCACTGCTGCAAGCCAACCGAGAGTTACAGCAAATTCGACCTTATTATACATTTCCTGATGCCGATATCGATCGCTACACAATCAAAAACGCCACAGCAAAAAAAGGAGATGTGGAAAGCCAGCAAGTAATTCTGGCGGCGCGGGAATTAGATTACACAGCAGTTGCGCCGGAAGCTCAAACTTGGGTAAACGAACACCTCGTGTACACTCACGGTTACGGCTTTACTCTTTCTCCCGTAAACACAGTCGGTGCCGGCGGTTTACCCGATTATTTTGTCAAGGATATTGGGGTTACAGCCCAGACGGGAGAGAGTGTTTTAGATGTCACTAAAGATAGCATTCGGGCCAGTATCCCGATCGGCTATCCGCGCATTTACTACGGCGAAGTCACCGATACAGACGCCATCGCACCGACAAAAGTCAAGGAATTCGACTATCCCAGCGGCCAAGACAACGTTTACAATACCTACAGCGGTACGGGCGGAATTGCGATCGACTCTATATGGAAGCGCTTGCTGTTTGCGAGTTATCTCAAAAATTGGCAAATGGCCCTCACCCGCAATTTTACACCAGAAACCAAGTTACTTTATCGCCGCAACATTAACAAAAGAGTCCGGGCTATCGCTCCTTTTTTGCGCTACGATTCCGATCCGTATTTAGTAGTAGCAAACGCCAATCTCAGCAAAGGCGAAATCGAAAAAAAACCGGATAAAATTGACAATGCAATTAAACCTTCACCATCGGTAAACGATAAATCTCCCAACTATCTTTACTGGATTATCGATGGCTATACAGCGAGCGATCGCTACCCCTATTCAGACCCAGGAAACAATGAATTTAACTACATCCGCAACTCAGTGAAAGTAGTCATTGACGCCTACAACGGCTCTGTCAACTTCTACGTTGCGAATCCTTCCGACCCGATTATTAAGAGTTGGATGGCTATCTTTCCCGGACTCTTCAAACCCCTGGACAAAATGCCTCCAGCACTCCGCAAACACATTAGATATCCCGTAGATTTGTTGAGCATTCAATCGGAACGGTTGTTAATTTATCACATGGAAGATCCGCAGGTATTTTACAATCGGGAGGATTTGTGGCGAGTTCCCAATGAGATTTATGGTGGGAAACAGCAGCCCGTAGAACCGTATTATTTGATTACAAAATTGCCGACGGAAACATCAGAAGAATTTATTTTGCTATTGCCATTTACGCCAGTCAGCCGCAATAATTTAATTGCTTGGATTGCAGGGCGATCGGACGATGATGATTACGGTAAACTGCTATTGTATCAATTCCCAAAACAGCGCTTAGTGTACGGCCCGGAACAGATAGAAGCTTTGATTAACCAAGATCCGGTGATTTCCGAACAAATATCTCTGTGGAATCGGCAAGGATCAAAAGCGATTCAAGGGAATTTATTAGTAATTCCGATCGAACAATCTTTGCTGTACGTGGAACCTCTATATTTAGAGGCAGAACGCAATAGTTTGCCAACTTTAATTAGAGTAATTGTTGCCTACGAAAACCGGATTGTGATGGCAGAAAATCTCGACAAGGCGCTGAAGGCACTTTTTCAGCCAAAATCTACAAATAAACCCGCAATTGTGAGACCAGTAGAAGGCGCAGCCCCGGCGTTGAATTGACAGGATGTGTAGGGTGCGTCGCCCAATAAAATATCTAAAAATAAAGCAACAATCTCATAGCAACGCACCTTAAATATAGGACTAATATAAACAAGTTAGAATCGTGAATTAAATAATTTACATATATTTGTGGAAGGGGCGGGACGCCCGTCCTTTCTGAACGGGCGTCCCGCCCCTTCCATAAGTATTTGTAGGGTGTGGATACCTCGAAAATATCTCAAAATAAAGCAACAATCTCATAGCGTGGGGTGGGCTTCCCGCCCTTTCTGGACGGGCGAGACGCCCATTCCACAAGAAAAATCACGCATTGTAAGTTATTGAATTTTCATTGCTTAGGACTTACGTAAAGAAACCGGGTTTCTAGGAAAAATCTTGGTTTCTCAACTATAAAACTAGGTAGAAACCCGGTTTCTGGCCGGGCGTGTGCATAAATTCTGCAAATATTAGGTTTGTTTCCACAAGCCCTTGAATAGCGCAGGTGTGGATCCATTAGATTATCCATCGCATTCAGAGATTGTCTGTGGCGACACACCCTACAGTAACTGACTACATTCTCCTAAAATCAGCACAGCGGTATTTACAACGGATGCAACTCGACGAGCAAGTGCGTATTGTTAAGGCTTTAGATGCGCTGGTGACAGACTCGACAAAACTTGACATTAAGCCTCTCAAAGGTCGTCTTGAGTTCCGGCTGCGAGTGGGTAAATATCGGATACTTTTTGTAGAAGATACGGATAACCAGGTATATGTTGTGACCCAGATTGGTTCTCGCGGTGATGTCTATAAATAAGGTCGATCGCACTTTGGGAAGAAAAGGGCGATCGCACTTTGGGAAGAAAAGGGCGTACTTTGGGAAAAAAAGGGCGATCGCTTTTCCCCGAATCCCGAATTGAGATATAATAAATAACAAGCAAAAAAATCAACGAAATTCAGTGTAACTTAAGAAAGCCTATGTTGACTGTAGAACAGATAGAAAATGCGATTCTCCAACTGCCGTCCAACGAGATTGGAAAGTTGTTAGAGTGGTTACTAAATTTGGATTACCAACGATGGGATGTTCAGCTAGAGAAAGATATTTCTCATGGTAAACTAGATGCTTTAGCAGCAGAAGCGATGGCTAACGCCTCGGCTGTCGCCTACGCAGATTTTGAGAGTGGTAACTATCGAGAGATTTAATGCACTATACGAAGGAGAAAGTTTTGGGATTGTTACAATGCTTTGCCATCAACTGTACAAGCTACAGCCGATCGAAGTTATGAGTTGCTAAAGGCAGATCCGTCTCATCCTTCCCTGCATTTTAAGAAGGTTGGTGACTATTGGTCTGTAAGGGTCGGACAAGCTTATCGGGCGTTGGGTGTTGAGATTAAAACAGGTATTTTGTGGTTTTGGATTGGTACGCACGCAGAGTACGATCGCCTGATAGGAAAATAAGGGCGATCGCGCTTTGGGAAGAAATGGGCGATCGCGCTTCGGGAAAAAAGGGCGATCGACTCACTGCTGAAAAGAGACAAGTTGCGATCGCCTACCTGATGACTTAAAATAGAAGAGACATAGAGCTGCGTGGTCAAAATGGACAGAATCTCCGTCAACCCTCAAATTCACTTCGGTAAGCCTTGCATAGTGGGTACGCGCATTACTGTACAGAGCGTTCTCGAATTACTAAATGAAGGGCTTTCTTTTGGAGAGATTATCCGAGACTACTATCCCGATTTGGAAATGGATGATATTCGGGCGTGTTTGCGTTATGCGATCGCACTGGTGGCGGCGGAAGATGTGCATTTGGCATTAGCTTAAATTTATGAAGTTTCTGATAGACTAAGATGTGTACGCTGTCACCATAAAGTTTTTGATTGATGCAGGACATGATGTAATTGTTGTTGCTCAAATGGGTTTAGCGCAAGCAAGTGATGAAGAAATACTGAGAGTAGCGCAAGCAGAAAATCGCATCCTGGTTACGCGAGACAGAGATTAGGGAAATCTGGTTTTTGTGAGGGCGATCGGAACAGGTGTAATTTACCTTCGAGTCTTACCTAAAATGGTGAATGAAGTTCATAAGGAACTAGCAGGAGTTATAGAAAATTACTCTGAAGTAGAATTAAAAGGGGCATTTGTGGTTGTAGAACCTGATGGATATCGGTTTAGAAAACCGCTTATATAAGAAGTTAATTAGTGTCCTGTTGGAAAGGAAAGGGCGATCGCACTTCCTTCGATCCTAAATTGCTATAATGACAATCAGCCCAAAAATATCAACATCAAGCCTATGTCTACTTATAGCGAGGTACTGAGTCAGGCTCAAAGTCTCACTCCTGAGGAGCAACAGCAGCTTTTAGAAGTATTGTCAGCTTTGATGCGCGATCGGGTAACAACCCAAACTCAGGGTAAACGATCGGAAATTGATGCAGCACTGATTGAAATGGCACAAGATCCAGAGTATCAAGCTCAAGTGCTACAGATGGAGGCTGAGTTTGCGTTAGCGAGTTGGGAAGCATGGCAATTGGGAGAATCTCCTGTATGAACCGGGGAGAAGTCTATGATGCTCGATTCAAGGGCTATAATAGTAAAAATAGAGAATAGTTGATATTAGCTATGCAGCGAATATTTGAGGCTATATTGAAGGGAAACCTTTTAGAATGGGCTAATGAGGTTCCAAAACAGGGCGATCGCCCTGTCAAAGTTTACGTTACTTTGCAAGAAGAGCGATCGACTTTAAGTGCTGAGTTCCGCCGTCAGAGAATAGTTGAAATATTGGAAAAAATAGCAGCAAGTAATGTCTTTGCTGAGATTAGCGATCCGGTGGAATGGCAGCGAGAGTTACGTCAAGATCGTCCACTTCCAGGTAGGGATGAATAATGCTGCTTGACAGTAATATTATTATCTACGCTTCTCAACCAGAACACGCGCAGATTAGGCAGTTTATTGGTGAACATGACATAGTTGTATCGGCTGTAAGTTACGTTGAAGTCTTGGGTTATCATCGGCTGACTGAAGAAAATAGATTGTACTTTGAGGATTTCTTTGGTGTTGTGGAGGTTTTACCAATTTCTAACGCTGTACTCGATCGGACAGTCCTGCTGCGACAGATGAGGAGAATGACACTTGGGGATGCTATTATTGCGGCAACTGCTTTGGTATATGGCAGAACTTTGGTGACAAGAAATATAGGGGATTTTCGGTGGATTGCTGAACTCACACTGATTAACCCATTTGAGGCTTAAGTAAAGATGGGCGATCGCGCTTTGGGAAGAAATGGGCGATCGTACTTGGGTAAGAAAAGGGATCTCGCACTTTGGAAAGAAAAGGAATCTCGCTTTTGAACTATCTTGTCCTAATTTAATCAGCATCATACTTACATAACCATGCTGCTATGAGCGTTCCTACTATTCCACCTCCTGAAAAACCTATTATTATTGGAACATTTAAAAGTCCTGCTATAGTAATTCCAATTCCTATAGAAGTTCCTCCTGACTGAAGAACTGCATCCACAAATTTTCTCCTAATAATTTGTTTTTGATTTTTATTAAGATTAGCTCGCTTTGTTATATGTTCGGTTAACATAGCTAGGAGAGCAACAGTCCCTTCTTTAGATACTCGATCTACTATAGCTGTAAAAAGATTTCCCAGCCATTCTTTACCGTCAGGTGTAGTTTTGCGTTTATTGTCTATTGCAACTACTGGAATCTGGCAGGGCATATTACCATCACCTATTACGTCTGCTATGGTTTGTAGAATAATTTGTTTTTTTATGTGCAATTGCTCTTGGTATTCCGAGCGTTCAATGTTATTTGCAAAAGTAAAAACAATAACAGCATATTGCCAAACTATAGGTCCCAAAGCGTATGAAATAATTTTGATTGCTCGTAGATCGTTTTCCGATCTTGTTTCATCTAGTCTGCTAACATACAACATAGAGTCAGGAGTACGAACTTTGGAACGAATTAGATCTATATATCTTTGATCGTTTCCACTTCCATCACATAAACCAGGAGTATCAAAGACAGTAGCTTTAATATTATTTATCTCAAAATCAAATCCAACAACATCTGCTGTTTCCGCCTGATAGCGATTAACTTTAGATACTTCTTTGCCCACTAATGAGTTGACAGTGCTAGATTTCCCCCAGCCTGTACGACCTACTACAAAGAATACCAGCCGTTTGTTTTTAGTATTCGCCAGCATTCTTTCAAGAGCTTGAATAAAATTTATGCCTATTTCGTCAGTCATGATATTTTTGGAATTTATTGGGAAAGTTAAGGATTACTTTGGCGTAGAGCAACTACGGTCATTAAAGTATATTTTATAACCAAACCTAAGCGCAGTCAGTTGGAAAGATCGGGACTTTCCCCAGACAACCCGATCGCAAATGTCGGAAATGTCGGAATTATGTCGGAAATGTCGGAAAGTCGGATATAATACGACAAATCCCAGCACACGACTGACCTATGGACATCGCAGAAGTCTTGAAACTCGCAGACGAACTAATCTTCGCGAAGACGGGAGAACATATAGACTATCTGCAAAAGGCTATCCTAGAAGGGACATTCCAAGGTCGGACATACCAACAAATTGCTGACGCGACTCATTCCAGTGAAGGTCATACTAGGGATATCGGTTCGGAATTATGGCAAATACTTTCAGAGGGATTCGGAGAAGAGATTACTAAAAGAAATTTTCGAGCAATATTAAAAAAGGGTAAATTTTGCAATTTTTCACCCGCTATTGGTAGAGATCATGTAACAGTTAATAATAACCTCAATGTTTGTCCAGAAAGGGCGAGAAGTCCAACACCTCCCCAAAACCCCCAACAAACCCCAACTCAACTCCACATAGACTTAGGCGACGCACCCCAAATCTTCAGGTTT
Organism: Microcoleus sp. PH2017_12_PCY_D_A; assembly: GCF_020738565.1. Lineage (NCBI taxonomy): Bacteria > Bacillati > Cyanobacteriota > Cyanophyceae > Oscillatoriales > Microcoleaceae > Microcoleus > Microcoleus sp. PH2017_12_PCY_D_A. The sequence continues at coordinate 28,617 of NZ_JAEQCI010000079.1, forward strand.
TTTGATCGCACCCCTCAACTCTCCACCCTCGAAAACTGGATAACGCGCGATCGCACTCGCCTCATCGCACTCCTCGGAATCAGCGGAATCGGCAAAACAACCCTCTCCCTCGGCCTCATCAACCAAATCAAAACCCAATTCGATTACATCATCTATCGCAGCCTCCGCTTTTCCCCAACCCTAGACGCAACCCTCACCAACCTCCTGCAAATCTTTCCCCAACCAACAGAAACTCCCCAAAACATTGACACCAAAATTTCCCAACTCCTCAACCACCTACGCAACTATCGCTGTCTGATTGTCCTCGATGACGTGCAAATGCTTTTTTGCAGCGGACAACCCCCAGGACAATACAAATCTGACTGTGAAGATTATCAGTTATTTTTTAAACTAATTGCCGAAGTTTGTCATCAGAGTTGTTTGATGTTGAATAGTTCCGAAAAACCTAGAGAAATTGTCCGATTAGAAAAAGCATATCATCCGGTTCGCTCCTTTGAATTGGGAAGTTTAGGAATAGCAGCTAAAGATATTTTGAACTCACAAAAGTTATCCGATGAGGAAACCTGGGAAACATTGATTGATATTTATCAAGGCAATCCCCTGTGGTTGGAGTTGACTGCAACCCTGATTCGAGAGTTATTTGGCGGTAGGGTGGCTGAGTTTTTGCAGTGCGAGATGCCGATTTTAGATGAAGGGTTGCAATCTCAGTTATCTCAACAATTTCAGCGCTTGACTCAGCCGGAGTTGGCCGTGGTGACTCACTTGGCCAGTCAAGCTGAACCCGTTGCTGTGTCTCATTTTTTTAACAAAATACCGTTGTCGCCGTCAGAGATAGTCAATGCAGTGCGATCGCTCAGAAATCGGTTTTTATTGGATGCCATAGAAGAGGAAAAGATAACTTTGTTTAGTTTGAATCCCGTGTTGAGACAGTATGTGCACAGTCGGTATGTTTCTAATTGATGTCAAATTCGGTTGATAAACGCGATATTCGTAGGGAAACGGCAATGCCGTATCCGTATCCAATTAACTAACGCGCTTTCCCGCAGTCCGGCAGGGGTTAAAACCCCTGCCTCAAAGCTGAAGTCCTCTAAAGAGGACTAATGAGTTCTTCAGTCCTCTTTAGAGGACTTTCGCTATTAGACAGGGGTTTTAACCCCTGGCGGTCTTTCGGGTTAAGTATTATGCCGTGTTCGTATCCGTGCTCGCGCCGGAGGTGGCACTACCGTTTCCCTAGGGTAGCTGATTCTGTAAGCGCGATCGTACCCACTCTCTCAACTCTCTAATTCTCGCATTCTCTCCCTTTTCTGAGTCTAAATTCATAAACTGTGCGAGTTCTTTGACAGGAAACGAGGCAAATGCCAAACTCGTTTCCGACTCGACATAGCCCGTATCATTTAAAATATTAATTATTAGTTCTCCCTTCTTCCAAATCCAAACTTCCGGCACTTTAAGTTCCGCATAAACCGCCATTTTATTAATAGATGAGCTAGTCAAATCCATTTCCACAGCTAAGTCTGGTGGCGGGTCATTTTTGAGATCGATAGTTAACTTTCCCCGCATTAAAGCTTCATTTTGAATATAAAAACATTCATCAGCTTCGTTGCCAGCTTTTTTGGGTTCCGAACGCCAAGTAGATGATTTTAATCCGATAATTTCAATTCCAATTTCCTCAGAAAGCGCTACAATTAGTCGTCCGAGAGTCCAGCTATACCTTTCATGTTCTGGTAAAGGTACCATTAGTTCTAAAGTCCCCTGATAGTAAGTCATGCGCGGCGTTGAACGTTCCGCAAATACTTCTAACAAGTGTTCGTAGGTTTCCCAACTGATATCATGTAAAACCAGGTGAGAACCTGCAAGCTCTTCTTTACTGTACGCCAGGGTTTGAACCATTGCAAATACTCCACGACAACTATAACTCTATTTTACTCTATTGAACATTGGACAGGTGCGATCGCCCTTTACCAAATAGATTCAAGATTCAGCACAAATCCGGGGAGAACATCTTCACCTGATAAAGTAGCAGGCGACTCCTGCACTTCAACTTCTGCGCCCTGACGATAAATTTCAACTTGTCGAGACTTGCGATTAATTAACCAACCCAAACGCGCACCATTATCTCGATACTCTTTCATCTTATCCTGAGTTTCTTTCAAGCTATCGCTGGGAGACATTAACTCGACGACAAAATCTGGACAAATTGGGGGAAATTTCCTTTTTTGTTCTAGAGTTAGTGCATTCCAGCGTTCTAATATTACCCAAGAAGCGTCAGGCGCTCTATTTGCACCATTAGGAAGTTTGAAACCTGTTGAGGAATCAAACACTTTGCCCAATTTATTTCGCTCATTCCAATTCCAAATTTGTGCTGTTAATCCTGCATTGCTATTGCTAGTCTCTCCTCCTGCTGGTGACATGATAATTAGTTCTCCTTTGGCCGTCCGTTCCAGTCTAATATTCTCATTTTCCTGACACAGTTGAAAAAACTGATCGTCTGTCAGCTTAATGATGGGGTTGAGGTTGAGCGTGAGGGTAGTCATAGCGGTATTTTATAGCGGGCTAAACGACCTTTATTAAGGATGGTAGCATATCGAGTAAGTCTTGAGCGCGATCGCACATTTATTGACTGTTCTTTATCTGATGTTCAACATAAGATCGCAGCACAGCATTCATCAGAGATTGATAACCTTTCCCTTGACTTTTAAACCACTCTAAGACATCGCTATCTACTCTTAAAGAAATAGGTTGTTTTGTCAGCGGTTTTGCGAGTTTGGCTTTTTCCCAGAAACTCGCATCTAACTCAGCAATATCAGACGTATCGATCGCAGATTCTGGAATATTTTCTAATTCTTCAAGTCGTTTGGGCGAGATAGTCATATTCAAACAGCAGAGATTGTATATACATATTGTATGTATTTACAGGATAGCATAAAGGGCGATCGCTTCCTACTCATCTGCTTCCAATCTTGAAATATCGGTGGCATAAGCGATCCAACAAGCGAACGCTAGCTTAATGTAACTCGATCTCAAAGTCCCTTGACACTATCAAATAGTTTGATATACCATGAGATATGAGATGAACATCAAATGACAGGAGAGTATGAAAAAGAATCAAGATAGCATTTTTGATTTGTCGCCAAAAGAAGAAGCTGTACTCACATCAGTCTTTCACCGCGAACGTTACGGCTTGGAGATTATTGAGGCGGTGAAAGAGGCGAGTGGCGGGAAAATCAAACTCGGCTTTGGTTCCCTGTACCCAACCCTCCACAAACTAGAGGAGAAAGGGTATTTAGAAGCACGCTGGGGTGATGAGACACCGGAAGAAAGAGGTGGTGCGCGACGGAGGTACTACAGAATTACAGGGTTAGGAGTGAAAGTTCTGGCAGATAAAAAGCAATTTCTTAACGATCTGGCTGGGTGGGAACCAGCTTGGGGAGGGGTATAAAATGAGCGAGAAAATGTTGTTAACCAAAGACCAACTTATCATCGCCAGCATAGGTATCATCTCATTAATTTTATTCAGCTTTATTATTGGTGATGTGCTGGGTATAGTGTGCCTTTTTTCTAATCCTACCCTAACAAAGACGCTATTTGGAGTATTTCTGTTTTTTCCTGCCACTTTCATACTTTTCTTGTCACTTTTATATATGGTTTCAGGGGGGTGGAACATGTGTAGTGATAATGGTGACGGTACGAAGTTCAAACGAGGTTTAATAATGTTGAAACAGGCAATGATAGCCAGTCTTCTTTTTGGTACATTCATTCTGGTGACTAATGTTATTTTTCTCAAAGTTCCATTTGGCATCCATTTGTTATTCAGTTACTCATTCTTACTGCTTACGCCATTTGGCTTGAAGGTATTTGAAAGAGGATGGTTAGCCATACCAGAGAAAGATAGGAATGCCCTGTTCATTGCATGGTTTATTCCATTGCTGGAGCAGATCATCCCGAAACAAGATCATGAAGAGTGGATGGGTCTGTTAAAAATAGGGCATGATAAGTCAATCAAAGAAGGCAAACATCTAATCTTCGTAAATTTAGAAACTTTAAAAAATGGTTTATGTTTAATTGGAGGTTCACTCTGGTTGAAAGCCGATAAGTTCGTTTCAGGATGGATGACCAGAGCAAAATAGGTTTTCTTGGGATAGACACTACAGCTAACAAGCAACGGTGGAAATCTCAGAAAAAAGGCACCGCTAACTAACCGGGTGCCTGCATTGAATATAAAACACACACAAATTCTAACATATGCCACAGATCAAACGTTTTAATGGTGTCAGAGTTGCCAACTCTCAACGCCGTCAGTTTTTAGCTACCCAAATTCTACTGGTCAAGATGGCAATTATTTGCTTTGCAGGTGGTGTGACTATTTACTATCAACAAAGTGTAATAGTCGCCGCAGTCGCGTCAATGATTGCAGGGTGTAGTGTAGAAATAATTGATGCTTGGCGCGAACAAAATAACGATCGCAAACCGAAAAAAATGTGACGAGGATGAAGTAATTTTGTGTTAGGGGTAGGGGCAATTCATGAATTGCCCCTACCCCTATCAAATAAGAAGCTGAATTGTTCTACTCTTCCTTGATCCGGTATTTATGCGAACATCAAGCGACCTTTCGGTTGTGGAATAGGATGACCCACTGCGTTAGCCGTTTCTATCCACTCCTGCATAATAATCTCTATATTTTGGAGTGCTTCTTGATAAGTTTCACCATCAGCAGCACATCCTGGCAATTCTGGTGCTTCCGCAATAAATGCCTGGTCTTCGTCACTCCAGTAAATGATTACTTCATACTTCATGATCATCTTGGTTAACCAATTTATATTTCAAAATTACTGCACGAACTTGCTTTACTTGATAAGCTTTAGCTTTTGATTTATCTGCTTTCTGCGGTTGGATGTTGAGAATTTCTGCGACTCCCTCCTCCGTAAAAATATGGTGACTTCCCTTAATTCTTACCTCAAATCCTAAAACATGGAGTATTTGACATAAATCGCTAAAGGAAAAACTATCATCGGATGCACCAAGCATCAGCTTAGCTAGAAGTTTGTTTATTTGAGTCATTAATTATTTTCATTATTGTCTGGGCGTTAATACTCTCACAAAATAGTGCAAGGGTATCAATTACCCCCCCCACTATTATAATTGAACTCACGCATCGAGGTTCAGAAACCGGGTTTTTTACGAAAATACTTGGTACTAACCCGCAGACTCGGTAAAAAACCCGGTTTCTTTGGTCATAGCGCACAACTTACGCCTGCACTAATTCAAAAACCCTATTCTACCCCCTCAATCCGGTCTTCCACCTCCTGATACAACTCGCGCAACCTGTCCAAATTGTTCTCCGAAGTCTCCCAATAACCGCGACCGTTCACCTCAAGCAAAGTGCTGACAATCTTGCGGAAAGAATGAGGATTCAGATTCAGCAAACGCTTCTGCATTTCCGCATCTTCGATAAAAGTAGTGTTCACATCCTCATACACCCAATTATCCACCGCACCCGCAGTCGCACTCCATCCAGTAGTGTTTACCAGACGCTTAGAAATCTCCCGCACGCCCTCATATCCGTGCGATAACATCCCCTCGTACCACTTCGGATTCAGCAGCTTAGTCCGCGAATCTAAACGCACGGTTTCTGATAGCGTCCGCACCTGCGCGTTGGCTGTGGTTGTATCAGCAACGAAGGATGCCGGTTGCTTCCCGTCGCCGCGCAAACTGCCGATTAATTTGGTCGGATCGGAGTCGAAATAGTGCGATACGTCGGTTAGCGAAATCTCCGCCGAATCCAAGTTTTGGAAGGTGACATCAGCAGTTTTTAAGGATGATTCAAAAATCTGCCTGTCTTGTTCCATTGTTCCGGGATTGTCGGAAGAAAAGGCGAAGGATTTGCGGGTTAAGTACATTTCCTGCAACTCGGCTTCGCTTTCCCAGGTGCTGTTTTCTACCGCTAAGTTGACGTTAGATGAATAGGAACCGGACGCATTGGAAAATACGCGGGTTGCTGCTTGCCGCAGGTTGATTCCCATTTCTTCGGCTTGCTTCAAGGCGTGTTTGCGGACGAAGTTCATTTCTAAAGGTTCGTCGGCTTCTGCGGCCATTTTCACGGCTTTATCTAACAGGTTCATTTGGTTGATGAACAAGTCGCGGAAGACGCCGGAACAGTTAATTACTACGTCAATTCGAGGGCGTCCCAACTCTTGCAAGGATAGCAATTCGAGTTTGTTGACTCGGCCCAAAGCGTCGGGAACAGGCTTGACTCCAACCATCCACATTACTTGCGCGAGGGATTCGCCGTAAGTTTTGATGTTGTCGGTTCCCCACAACACAACGGCGATCGTTTCTGGGTAATTTCCGCCGTTATCGAGGCGCTGTCTTTCTAATAAGCGATCGACAACAACCTTAGCAGACTTCACCGCACCCGTCGTCGGGATTGACTGCGGATCCAAAGCGTGCATATTCTTGCCAGTCGGCAAAACATCCGGGTTGCGAATCGGATCGCCGCCGGGGCCAGGCAGAACATACTCGCCTTCCAACGCGCGCAACAATGCGCCCAATTCGTTATCGGCACAAACTTGCTGCAAGCAGAATTCCAGATACTCAAACAGCGGTTTAATCGGTTCTGGATCGACTTTTTTGTAACCGGCGGCGTGCAACGCATCAATCCAAGGTGTTTTCTTGCCCATGTTGAAGAAATTCAACTTGGAAACTAGGGAAACTCTGCCCTCAGCATCGGTTTGTTCCTTCACCAAAGCGCCGACGGCTTCCCGACAGGCTAAGGTGATATTTTGCAGCAATTCGACATCTGTTAAAATGCCTCGATCGCTATTCGTGTAAATTTCCTCAATATCGCGTCCCAGACTGTTAGCGATAATTCGCGGTAAACTGACAAGTTCGTCTTCTTCGCGGTCTAAATTGGCGATATTTACCAAAGTTGCGATCGCCTCTTCCGCAGTCGGCGGCTTACCGATAATATGCAAACCGCAAGGTAACAACCGCGACTCAATCTCCATCAACTTGCGGTAAACCAAGCCAACTAAATTGTCCCGTTCCTCCGAAGTCATACCCGCAGCAACGCCTCTTTCCTGTTCGGGAGGTAGGGCGATATCCTTGTCCAAATTGACCAAACGGCACTTCTCGACGATCGCATCCACAATCGGCACGCCCCGGCCCGTATCCTTCAAAGTTTGATAAGAAGCAATCAACTCGCTGAGTTCCTGCAAACCTTTGTACAAACCAGCATTTTCAGCCGGAGGAGTCAGATAGCTAATAGTTTCAGCATAACTGCGGCGCTTGGCAATTGTTGCCTCGCTGGGATTGTTGGCGGCGTAATAATAGAGGTTAGGAATCTTGCCGATCAAACTGTCGGGATAACAATCGATAGACATTCCCATCTGCTTACCGGGCATGAATTCTAGAGAACCGTGAGTGCCAAAGTGCAGCACCGCATCCGCACCCCAAATGCGCTCCAAATAAGTGTAGTAAGCAGCAAAACCGTGGTGCGGGCTGGCGGAACGAGAGAATAACAACCGCATCGGATCGCCTTCATATCCAAAGGTAGGCTGCACTCCGATAAACACGTTGCCAAAATGTTTGCCGAAAATCAGCAAATTTTGTCCGTCGCTGTTCAAATGTCCCGGAGGCGGGCCCCAATTTTCTTGCAAGCGTTCCGAGTAAGGAGTGAATTCTTCGTATTCAGCTACGGACATCCGGTAAGCAACATTTAATTCGGGAGTTTGGTATTGGGCTGTTGCGTCGTGGATGACTTCTTGCATCAGTTTTTCTGCGGAATCCGGCAGTTCTGGCAAGTCGTAACCGTTGCCTTTTAGGGCTTTCAATACTTCGTAAATCGAGCCGAAAACGTCGAGGTAAGCTGCTGTGCCGACGTTGCCTTTGTCGGGGGGGAAACTGAATACTGTGATGGCAACTTTTTTATCTAATTTTGGTTTGCGGCGCAGCATTGCCCATTTCATGGCGCGCTGGGAAATTGCTTCGATTCTATCTTGCAGGGCGATCGCCTTTCCAGTTGCGCCATCTCTACCCGACAAAATAATCGGTTCGATCGCACCATCCAACTCAGGAATCGCTACTTGCAAAGCAACTTGAATCGGGTGCAAGCCCAAATCGCTATTTTCCCACTCTTCCGTTGTTTGGAAAACCAGCGGCAAAGCCACCATGTAAGGGCAGTTGAGCTTTTTCAAAGTCTCGATCGCCTTCGGGTGATCTTGTTTCGCCGGGCCGCCAACCAACGCAAAACCAGTCAGAGAAACCACCGCATCTACGATCGGCAGCGGTGCCACACCTTTGGGCCCAACTTCCAAGAAAAAGGTTTCAACCGGTTTCGAGAAGTCCAAACCGCCTGCAAAAATCGGTAAAACTCGCGCCCCCATTGCCTCCAATTCCTGCACAATTGCTACGTAGTGCGCGTCATCTCCAGTAACTAAGTGAGTGCGCTGCAACACTAAACCGATGCAAAGTGCGAGGGGATCTTTGAGGTCTGCGGAAATATCTTTGCGGGCATTATACCAGGCGAGATATGCTTTTACATCCTCAAACATCGACGGTGCCAAAGGATGCCAAATCCCCATATCCGGGTAGACAACGGGCTCTTGAAAACTTAGCTGTTCCTGGCCTTTGAATACGTATTTATGTGACAGCATCAGCAAAAAGTTTTCCAAGTTTTCTTGGGAACCGCCCAGCCAATACTGGAAACTCAGCATGAAGTTGCGCGCATCTTGGGCTTTGTCGATCGGCAAATATTTCAGCACTTTCGGCAAAGTTTGCAGCAGTTTCAGCATTCCGTCTTGGAAGGAACTCCCGGACTTTTCCTTCCGTTTTTTCATGAATTCGCCGATCGCGCTTTTGCTTTGTCCCAACTGCGCCATCGAGAAACTGCCCATTTTATTTAGCCGCATCACCCCCGGCATTGAGGGGAAAACTACAGCTACATCCAAGCTGTCGCGCAGCGGTTCCACAGCCGCTACCACTTTTTCTGCCAGATCTTCGATGAAAATTAGAGAAGCAATAAATACGTTGGCATCTGCCACATCCCGCTTGAAGGCCTCGTAATTTTCCGGGCTGCGGAGTTCTTCGATCAGGTAGCCGCTGATTTCTATTGCCAGATTCGGATTTTTGTTATTTATCGCTCGAACCGCTGCGGAGAGGGCGCTTTGATACTGCGGTTCTAGTACGACATAGACCACCTTCATGAGCGATCGCCCCTGCAAGTTTTCCGGCACGACGTGGCGAATGGTGGGCTTGACGTGAGTGAACATCCGGTTAGGCTCCTTTAAGATGCTGTTTTCGGCAATCGGGAATTTTTTTGTCCCCTAAGCATTTTTACCAGAAAACGCTTGCCATTAGGCGATTCGATCCTGCTAATTACACAATTCGACAAATTTATTGCAATTTTTAGTTACATTTTTTTACAAATTCCTTGAGCAAATGCTCCAAATTATCTTTACAAATATTTACTTGACATTAGATAGTCAATGTGTATTAGAATAAAATAGGAATAAAAAATAAAAAATCAACCAATCTTTGAGAAAAACGCTCCTGAGAAAAGTTCCGAAGTTTGTATAACTCATTAAACAGGCGATCGAGCAATTAATTAATCCCATAAAGTAATAAATTCCGAATTTTTAACCGTTCTTTCGGATGAGTGCGCTATTAGCAAATTTGATATTTTTCCCGGGAACTTAAAACGGTTGTAGAAACTCTTTATTGTATAAGTTCGCGATCGGCGATCGAACTCAGGTGAAATTAATTGCTGTTGATTGTCAAGCTCATCAAAACCCTAGGGGGACAACATGGCTAACTACGCAATATTCGATGAAAAATACTATCTCTCACAATATCCTTGGATCAAACCGGCCATTGATGCCGGAATAATCGCATCCGGCAAAGAACACTTTGAAAAATTTGGTAGAGCAGGTGGCTTAACTAAAGTATCGCGTTATTTTGACGAAGCTACTTACCTTGCAGCCAACCCAGATCTCGCACCCTTCGTCCGCACCGTCAATCCAGGCGCACCTTTTGCGACTGGCCTCGATCACTTTATCCAGTTTGGTTACGATGAAGGACAGCGCCGCACTCAAGTATCGCCTGAGTACAACGAAGATTTTTATTTAGCAAATAACCCAGAATTGCGATCGTTTGTCGGCCCCAATGGACCTTTCAAATCAGGATACCAGCATTTCATTCAATTCGGGGCAAAAGAAGGTCGTTTTGGGACTTCATTTTTTGAACCGGAATACTTAAAAGAAAACCCCGATATCGTGCCGTTTGTCAACTCTGGAGCCTTGAAAACCGGTCGGGAACACTTCTTCAATTTTGGGAAAAATGAGCCCAATCGTTCTGCGACTTTTGTCGGCAGTCGCAGCAACGATGTTATAACTGGTGTTGGTGCGGGGAATGTGGAACTGATTGGAGTAGAAGTCGGTATCGATCGCAACGGCAACCGACAGTTTGAAAGCTTTGGAACTAATGAATTCGATGTCCTAATTGGCAGCCCCGGAGTTGATACATTCGTCCTCGGAGTTCCTGCATCAGCCGGGAATCTCTCCGCGACAGCGTTGTATACGGGTAACGGTCAAGCTACGATTCGCAACTTCAACGTAGCAGACGATTTGATCCAACTGCAAGGAAGTTCTTTAAACGGTTACAGTCTGACTCCTGTTGGCAACAATTTGTCAATCCAGCGTTTTGGAGATGTGCTCGGCGTGATTGAAGGAGGAGCAAACTTGAATTTGACTTTCCTAGAAGCTAACGGTAATGGTACTTTCTTGATTGGTTAGTGATTAGTCATTAGTGAGCAGTCATTAGTCATCAGTAGGGTGCGCAATGCGCACCTTACGGCTTAGTATCAGTAGGGTGCGCAATGGGCACCTTACGGCTTAGGAATGGAAAGGACTGATACCAATTCA
>NZ_JAEQCI010000080.1:0-57764 GCF_020738565.1 Microcoleus sp. PH2017_12_PCY_D_A
GATTTTAGGCGAACCAGGTCGTGGAGCTTCATACTGAATTGGTATCAGTCTTTTCCATTCCTAAGCCGTTTGGTGCGCATTGCGCACCCTACTGATACCTAAGGAAGAAGACATTTAGGCAGGTTCGCAGTCAGGACTAAAGTCCTCAGAAAGAAGGACTTTAGTCCTCACTACAAACTAATTACCAGGGATTGCCAATCATGGTGAAGGCGGCCCAATAATAGGGATGGGAAAGGATTCGATCGCCCCGCGCGGCAATTTCTGGAGGCAAAATTAGAGGCAAAGCAAGCCCTTCGACTCGCAGCAGCCCGTCTTGAATCCGCACGCGCCCCCGCAGCATCTCCAATTGCGCCTGCCGCAAAGCCTCGGCTTTAATGGTCAAATTGCCCTCCCGGGGGGCGCGCAACTGCCGGTAAAACCCCGTCATCAGCCCCAAAGTTCCCTCGTCGCTGACTTCCCACAAACTCGCTAAAGCCGATCGCGCGCCACTAGCTACCGCTAAACCCGCAAACCCTAACTCTGCCTCTTCGTCGCCCAAAGCGGTACTGCACGCGCTTAAAACTAAGAGATTCACCGGCGGAGAATTCCATCGCAACTGCCGCATTTCAGTGATGAGCAACTTAGTATCCCACAATTGAATGTAAGAATTAGTCGGTTGCCCGGGCTGGAATTCGCTGTGAGTGGCTAAGTGAATGATGCCAAACCGATGATTTGCCCGCTGAGTTTGCAAATTTCTCAGGGTAAAATCTTGATTTAAAAATGATTTTCCGCGCGTCGGCGGCGCGATCGACTCTAACTCCACCGGTACCGCCGGTAATGGCGCTTTATCTTGAAATACCGACGCGCCCATCGCCAAAACTTCATCGTCAGCAATATTCTCGTAGCGGGTATCCGTCAAACTCAGACTCGGGATCACGCTAATGCTGTATTTTTCTACTAAAAATTGTTTGCCATCGTGAAGGGCTGCAAAGGGCAAGCTTCGCAAACCTGCTGCCGGAATTACAATTAAATTGTCAATCTTTAAAGCTGCCAATTCTGTCACTATTGGCGCAATCAACCACCGATAAATCTTTTGGGCTGCATCCAAATAACTGATGCTGTTTCTTCTTCTGGGATTAGTTATTTCGGTTTGCAGGGATTCTGCTAGTTGCAATACCTGCCAGCGCGTTGTTGCTGGAATTAAAATGCGAATTGGTTGAGCGTTAGCTGTGACTAATACTAATTCTAATTGCTCCCCGTTAGGAACATCGGAAATTTCTTTGTTGGCAGGTCGAAGGCTCTCTCCTAATTTTTTTTCTAAGGAGCTAGGAGACGCGGAGGTGAGGTTTTTGATTGCGGGCAATACCTTAGATAAATCCCGAGTTGCCACCAGCACCGAACCATTTTCTTTCGCTGCCCCGTCAGTTCCGCCGACCCAATTCATATAAATAATTGCCGATTTGACGCGGGTAATTTGTTCGTTTTTGCGAAGAGTTTCGTAAATTACCGACATATTAGTTATCGGCGTTCTAGCGGGTAGTTTTAGATGTTTTTCGTACTCGCGAGTGAAGGTTCTCTCAAAGGCTAACACTCCCGAACCTGCCGCATCGTATTTGCGAGAAGGAGCGAAAATATCCGGGCTAATTGGAGAATGCTTGTCTCGATTTGGCGATCGCAATTCTACTTGCAAAGATGCCGGAAGCGATCGCCCAAGCTCAGGAGTTACGGGCACTGGAGTTGGAGTTGGAGTTGGTGCGGGTGTTGGTGCGGGTGTTGGAGTTGGTGCGGGTGTTGGAGTTGGAGTTGGTGCGGGTGTTGGTGCGGGTGTTGGTGTGATTAGGGAAATCAGATTTGGTAAACTTCCTTGGGTGTAAGTTTCCCCAAAAGCAGCGCTAGGAAAAATGATGTTTCCCTCGCCAGAATTAATGCTTCCCTTGGTTCCATTGTCGATCGCGCCGCCAACTAGAAAGGGTCGATTGTTATCGCCGCCGTGCCGAATTGCGATCGCGCCGCCTCTGACACTTCCGGCGGTAGAAATACTGCTGGAAAGATTGCCAGATATATCGTCGTTGAAAACATTGTTCGATCGAAACAAACCGAGGGTTGTCACATCAACGTTGCCACCTGTGCCGTCTTGTTTGCCGCCTCTAGCATCGATAAAACCCAACTGAATGTTACCAGTCGCGCTGAGGGAGACGGTGCCACCGTTTCTCTGAGTGCCGCGGGAGTTGAGATCGAGAGCGGCAATTCCGGCTTGGGAGGTGAGGTCAATATTGCCACCGATCGCTCCCGAAGCGTTCAAAGAGCCGGCAGTTAAAGAGCCGGCATTGCTTTTGAGTGCGATCGCGCCGCCTGTTCCCGCTGCTGACGAAGAGTCGATCGCGCCTGCAACCACAGTATTTCCCTCAACCCGAATGCTGCCGCCGTTGGAGGTAATATTGGCAGTCCTCACCTCGCGAGTTGCTTGCAGGTTGACGCTGCCGCCATCCGTCCTTAAATTACCCTCTAAGAGTAGGTTTCCTGCGTTGATACCGGCAGGTTTACCCGCCCCGTTGTCCCCTCCGAGGGTAGCGGGATCTCGGGCGTTCACGGTCAAATTGCGCGCGGTAATTCTCGAAGTCGCCGCGATGCTAGCAGCATCAGCCGAGAGCTGGCCCAAGCTCTGAGTTTGACCGACGGAGCCCCCAAAAGTAATGTTGCCGCCAGCCCGCAGGGTCAAATTATTTGCTCCGCCGGGGGTGCTGTCGAGGGTATTGGCAAAAGTGATATTGCCGGTACTGGCGGCAAGGGTGGCGGTGCGATCGACTGTGACGGCACTGTTGAAAGTGATGTTGCCCGCAGTCGCGATCGCACCGGATAGCTCGGTACTGCGGCCGTTGACAGTCAAACTAGCTAGGGGCGCAACTTGACCGACTGTACCGCCGAACAGCACTCGCTGAGCGTCAAGTCTCAGGGCGCGAGATCCGTCTAGGCTGCCGGAGAACAGAATGCTGCCCCTAGCTTGAGTGCTCAAAGCTACATCAGCATTTAGGGAGAAGTTGCCTGTCAAAGTGAGATCGGCGCCGGATGTCGAAATGTTGGCGCCGATCGCACCTTGGGACGCATCGAGAGTCAAACTAGCGCTACCAGTGGTTCTGAGGGGATTGTCGATCGCGATTGAGTTGCCTTGAAGTGTCAGCGAACTGTTGAAGGTAATGGGTGTGACGATCGCGATCGGGCTGCTGTTGGGACGCCCGATCGCGATCGAGCCAAAATCCCCTGCCAAAGCAGCGATATCGGTTGCCGTTAAGTCCAAAATCCCTAAATTATCTCCGGTGCCGCCAATCCGAATTTGCCTGCCGTCGTTAGGTTGCAACCTAATTGTTCCCGCCGCACTGCTAACGGAATTGGTGCCGCCCCTGAAGTCAATGCCGTTAGCAGTGAGAGCAATGTTGCCACCGTTCGCATTCAGCCGCCCCAGAGAGATGCTGCTGGCGAAAATGTTGATGTTGCCGCCTTGAGTTTCGATTAAATCCTTGGGGTCATTGACAAAAAACACTCCACCCGCTCTAAATGTTACGCTGTCTCCTCTTCTAGCTGGCAGTGAAAGTTGGTTGTCGGGCAAGTCTTGGACGGTGATGTAGCCCGGAGTGTCTAAAACTACGTTGCTGCCGGCGGCCATCTGTTCCAACTGCATCTCTGAGATCGATGTTTCATTGGTTTCTGTTGTCGCTTGCAGTTCCCCGCCGGTCGATCGCGCGCTGGGAAGGGCGTTACCGCTGATGATGGCAATATTGGCCGGATCGAGCAACAAATTGCCGATCGCCCCGTTAGGCGCGCGGGTATCGACCTCTCCTTGGAAAGTTAGAGCATTTTTGCCGGAAACTTCGACTCTCCCGCCGTTACCTGGGGCAGTGCCGCCGCGAGCAGTAATATTGCCGAAGAAGCCAGTGGTATTGTCTGACCAAATTACCGCTGTGCCACCGTTGCCGCGGTCGATCGCGTTTGCTGCGATCGTAGAATCCGGACTAACATAAGTTACCTGGGCGTTGGGCACTGGTTCGAGTCCCTGGAAACCGCCTCCGACGCGCACCACACCTCCGCCATCAGTGCCCGAAGCATTGATATTTGCGCCGAACAGTCCGACTTTTTCGCCTAAAATATTTACCGTACCGCCAGTCTGGCCAGCAGGGGCAAATACATTTACAGTACCGGAGGCGATCGCACTTCCGGCAGTTACCGCCACTGTTTGGCCGCCCGTCAGCACCAATTCACCTTGTGCGTTTGTCGTTAAACCTGTCGCTGAAGCTACTCCTGGGCCCGTCAGCAACTCAGGCAAAGCAGCCACCGGGGCGATCGCAGATTTTTCTGATTGCAAAGATGGAGTAATTTCTAAACTTAATAAGTTACCCGTTTGACTGATGCGAACAGCATTTTGTCCTGGAACAGCAGCCACAGTAATTTGACCAGCAGGAGCGGATAATTGCCCGCTACTAATCACAGTTCCGCCGAGCAAAGTTAAATTTTGACCGTTGCCAACTGCCAAATTTCCAGCATTGACAATTGCACCGGCTTGTGAGTTATTAAAATTAAATTGATTGGGATTTCCCACTAAAGCTTTATAATCATTAATTCCTGCCGAATTAAACCAGCTATCGCCGAAACCGATACCTGTAGCAGTTGTAGCGAAAAAAGAACCAGGCACGTTTAATCTTGCATTTTGACCGAAGACAATTCCCGCCGGATTCATCAGGAATAAATTCGAGTTGCCGCCGCTGACAGAAATCAGACCGTTAATGACGGAAATATTGCTGCCGGAAATCCGCCCTAAAATATTTTGAATATTTGGATTAGTTATAAAATTTGCGATTTGACCTTCGCTGAGATTAAATTGGCTGAAGCTGTGAAAGAGATTGGCGCCGTTTCCCGACAGTTGTCCGCCGCTAATGTTTAAGCGATTTTGCTCCTGATTGACAACAGTATTAGTGCCGTCATTCGCTGGAACGACAGATTGCGATCGCACTGCTATCGGTAGCAGCCAAAAACCTAATGTCAAAATTAAAGCAGAGCGAAAATAGGTCATTAGTCGTTAGTCATTAGTCAGTAGTCATTAGTCATTAGTCATTAGTCATTAGTCATTAGTCATTAGTCATTAGTCATTAGTCATTAGTCATTAGTCATTAGTCAGTAGTCATTAGTCATTAGTCATTAGTCTGTTGTCCCTTGTCCCTTGTCCCTTGTCCGTTGTCATGGGAAGCAATTCCCAATTCCCAATTCCCGATTCCCGATTCCCAATTCCCAATTCCCGATTCCCAATTCTAATCTATAGTAGTTTTGATTTTGTTTGAGCTGTAATGTTCCGCGAAAGTGCCAATAAACTTAAAAATGTCGATCGCGCGCCAGCACGGGGGGTTTGTCTCCTGGGTGCCAAGGGTTCCTCCTTCAGTCGATCGCACTCCCAAAGCACCTGTTGCCATAATATCGAAAATACCATGTATATTTGACATTTATCTGTAGCAGGTATCTTGACAAAATGCTCGCTTTCGTGGTGTACTGATTGGATAGAAGAGCAGTCAAACCACGAAATCCCTGGATCCTCTGACGGTAGTTGTGTTTACCTGTCAACTGTCAAGGGGTCAACTGTCAACTAAATGAACTTTTTTTATTAGCCGCAGAGAGCGCAGAGTACGCAGAGTAAGAGAATAAAAGAGAAGATTATATTTGAATGTATTTCTATTTACTATTGCTGTTTTTTGGGTAGATTATTGAATTTTTGCATGAATTGGCGATCGATCAAATCTTTCCAGTACCACAGTAGCGCTGATTCCCACATCCACGATCCGCGAGAGGCGATCGCCCTTTTATTCCCAGTACCGATTAAGCCTAAATATTTCTCCTGGGGTACAAAGGGTTTCAGCGGTTTTTGCCATAAAAACTGCTGCAAATTTTCAAACAGCGGTTGGCCCTGACGCACGGCAAACACGCCTGCTTTGGGACGGGGATAATTAACCATCGCCGCGATGTCTCCAGCCCCAAATACGTTGGGGTGAGAGACTGATTGCAGGCAGTCGTTGACTTGCATAAATCCGTTTGAGTCAGTTGCTAAACCCGATTCTCCGATCCAGTGGGCGGCGGAAGCTTGTGTCACCCAAAAAATGCGATCGCACTCAATCTTCAAATTAGATTCACAGTATATTTGGGCATGGGGCATGGGGCATGGGGCATGGGGCATGGGGCATTGAGAATTGGGAATCGGGCATGGGGAATTGGGCATCGGGCATGGGGAATTGGGCATCGGGCATGGGGAATTGGGCATCGGGCATTGGGCATCGGATGCTATCTCAATCGTTTTTATAGCACTGACTTTTTCCATTAAATGTAGTTTAACGCCGCGATTAATCAGAATTTCTTTCAGGCGGTGACGAACCCGTTTGTTATGTCCTGGCATCAATTCTGCCCCGCTATGAAACAAGTGAATTTCTAATCCTTCTTCCCGCTTAAACTTTCCTGCCTCATTCAAAATCCATCCGTTAAATCCCGTACATTGCTCGCTGCCGAACCCTTCTTCCTTCGCAAGACGAGATTGCATATTCAATGCTAATTCTACGCCGCCCGCGCCGCCACCAACAATCGCAATTCGTACAGGTTTTTCTGGATAGTTTTGCGTTGCAGAGATTAACTGATTCCAGCTAGCTAAAAACTCCGGTACGGGTTTAGCGGGAATTGCGTATTCTGCCGCACCTGGAACTGATATAGTTGCGGGAGTGCTGCCGATATCCACAGACAGCACGTCAAAGCTAACAGGAGGCCGTGTTTGACAAATTACTAAATTTTTGTTAAAGTCGATCGCGATCGCCCGATCGACCAATACTTGACATCCGGCAAATTCCGCGAGCGATCGCAAATCGATATGACATTCATCATAATCGTAAAACCCGGCAACGTGTCCCGGCAACATCCCCGAATAAGGCGCGTACAGCACATCGCTAATCAGAGTCAACCGCACGGAGGGCAGCGGTTTAAGACCAAACATTTTCAATACAATAGCATGACTGTGACCGCCGCCAATTAAGACTAAATCTTTCACACTTTCACAATTACAGAATTACAGATGTTCGATCGAAATATTCTTTTCCCCAATATTGTACACCACTCGCACTTGGGCAGACAGGACTGTCCGGTCAGGATAGCTGGCGGTGTGTAATTAAGATTGCCCAGCCCTTTGACAAAATGCTTTCACTTACCCCCGTACATCGCAGATTTACAGCGGCACGATCTGCACATTCAGCACAAATGGCTGTAGACTGTAGAGCGAGCAAATTTTATCGCCAAATTATGCCGGGGTGTGTTTGATAGCTAACTCACCATTCACAATTATGACATTACGGATCATTCCTCGCAGTTGGCAGCGATCGATTAAACGTTTGTTCCCGCTGCTGTTTGCCCTCTCATTCATTATAGTATTGTTGGTCAATAATGCGATCGGCGCGATCGCCCAGCAACCCCGCCAAGAAATTCGCGGAGTTTGGATGACGACAAACGACAAAGACATCCTCAGAGATAGGCGCAAAGTAGCCGAGGCTGTCAGCCAATTAAAGCGATTAAACTTTAACACAATTTATCCCGTAGTCTGGAACTCTGGCTATGCAATGTATCCCAGCCCAGTCGCCCAGCAAAGAGACATTCAACCCTTTGTTTATAGAGGGTTAGACGGACAAGATACGATCGCAGATTTAGTCGCCCAAGCCCACCGCCAAGGGCTGCTAGTAATTCCTTGGTTCGAGTTTGGTTTCATGACACCTCCCACCTCAGAATTAGCATTAAACAATCCCGATTGGCTGACCCAAAAACAAGACGGAACTCAAACATCAAACGGTGCGGGCGGCGAAGTAGTTTGGCTGAATCCATTTCATCCCGAAGTGCAGAAATTTATTACCGAACTCGTACTAGAAATCACCACACAATACAACGCCGACGGCATCCAATTCGACGATCACATGAGTTTGCCCTCGGAATTTGGCTATGACGAATACACAGTGGCTTTGTATACCAAAGAAACGAAAAAAGCTCCTCCAAAAGATTTTCAAGATCCAGCATGGGTGCAGTGGCGAGCCAATAAAATCACCGCTTTTATGTCCCAACTAAATCAAGCCGTCAAAGCAGCCAAACCCAATGCAATTTTCTCAATTTCTCCCAACTACTACGAATTTGCCTACAAACATCACCTGCAAGATTGGCTGGCTTGGGTGCGTTTGGATATTGCCGACGAACTGATCGTGCAAGTGTACCGTCCCAATCTAGAATCATTTGTGGACAAGATTAATCGTCCAGAAATGCGAGAAGCACAGCAAAAAATTCCCACGGGAGTTGGGATTATGACAGGTTTAAGAAATCGGCCAGTAGCCATAGGGCAAATTAAATCCCAGGTACAAGCAGTCCAAGAATACGGCTTAGGCGCTGCTTTCTTCTACTACGAAAGCTTGTGGGAAGATGCACCCGAACCAATGGGCGATCGACTTTCTCAATTTAGCGCCTTCTTTCCATCTTCTGCATTCCGCACAGCGCTACAAATACCGAGACGTGCGGCAACTTTCCCTCCGCCGCCCCCACCCAAACCAGACCCCAAAAATAAGCCAAAGCAACCTACTAAAAACAGTCCACCTTCCCCGGCACCAACCACATCAAAGAAGTAAAAAGTAGGGTGCGCACTGCGCACCTTACCGTGATATCAATCATTAATCATTAATAAAAATGCAAACCCACCAAAAAATCTTTATACCAAAAATGGGCTGTGGCACTTGGGCTTGGGGTAACAGATTACTCTGGAGTTACGATGAAAGTATGGACGACGAATTGCAAGCAGCGTTCAATCTTTGCGTTAACAATGGTGTCACTTTATTCGATACAGGTGATTCCTACGGAACCGGGAAATTAAACGGGCGCAGCGAGCAGCTTTTGGGGCAGTTTTCCCAACAATATCAAGGTGCAAATCGAGACAATATTTGTATTGCAACAAAACTGGCTGCTTATCCTTGGAGACTGACGCGACAATCCATGATATCCGCTGGAAAAGCTTCGGCCTCCCGCCTCGGAAAGAATGTAGATTTGGTGCAAATGCACTGGTCTACAGCTAATTACGCTCCTTGGCAAGAGGGGGCTCTTTTAGATGGTTTGGTAGACCTTTACGAGCAAGGATTGGTCAAGGGAGTGGGTTTATCTAATTACGGGCCGAAACGCTTGAAATGGGTGCATCAAAGATTTAGTTCGCGCCAAGTTCCTATTGTGACTTTACAAGTGCAATATTCGCTACTTTCTACCTATCCGGTAACTGAACTGGGATTGAAAGATGTTTGCGATGAATTGGGGATAAAATTGATTGCTTACAGTCCTTTAGCCTTGGGTTTGCTGACTGGGAAATATTCGGAAAATGGCGCTTTGCCTAAAGGTATTCGAGGTTTAGCGTGCAAGCAATTATTGCCGGGAATGCGATCGCTTTTGGAGTGTTTGCGAGAAATAGCGGCATTCAGAAATAAGACTGTTTCGCAGGTAGCAATCAACTGGTGTATCTCCAAAGAAACTATTCCGATTCCGGGGGCTAAATCGGCGGCGCAGGCGATGGATAATATTGGTGCTTTGGGCTGGGATTTGGACTCGGGCGAGGTTGCAGAATTGGATAAGGCGGCGGCGAGTGTGGATAAGAAAATGGTGCAGAATATATTTCAAACGAGATAACCCGGTTTGTAGTGAGGACTTCAGTCCGCATCAAAGAGAGGACTGAAGTCCTCACTACGAACCTCTAACAAGATAACCCGGTTCGTAGTGAGGACTTCAGTCCTCATCAAAGAGAGGACTGAAGTCCTCACTACGAACCTCTAACAAGATAACCCGGTTCGTAGTGAGGACTTCAGTCCGCATCAAAGAAAGGACTGAAGTCCTTACTACGAACCTAACCGCAAAACTTTTCTACGCACCTCACAAACATTTCTACACCCATCCCCAGCGCAGTTTCATCAAAATCAAAACGCGGGTGGTGGTGCGGGTAAGCCAAGTTTTTTTCGGGATTTGCCGCACCCAAAAAGAAATAGCAACCGGGGACTTCTTGCAAAAAGAATGACATATCCTCGCCGCCCATTGTTTGACATTCCGGCACTATTCCCGCAGGAGTTTCTACAACCGATTCTGCTATGCTGCGTACTAAGTCAGCCATACTGGAATCATTGATAACTGGCGGGTAAAGCGCGCAATAATCGAGTTGGTAATTTGCGCCGTGACTCTCACAAATTCCGGCAATTACTTGTTCGATGCGCTTAGAGAAATAACCTCGATATGTGGGATTGAAATAGCGCACTGTGCCGCCGATTTGGGCGGTGTCGGCGATGACGTTGTGGGTATGCCCTGCGTGGAATTTGCCCACTGTGACTACCGCTGAGTCGATCGGGTTAACGTTCCGTGCGACAATTGCCTGTAGGGCGCTGACAATTTGGGCTGTAACGACGATCGCATCTACAGTCTGGTGCGGCATTCCACCGTGCCCGCCCTTGCCAAAAACCGTGCAGTCAAAAACTTCTACAGCCGCCATCAGCGCGCCGCTGCGGACGCCTACAGTGCCTAAAGGTAGATTGTTCCACAAATGCAAGCCGACGATCGCATCAACATCAGGATTCTGCAAAACTCCCGCTTCAATCATCGGTTTAGCGCCGCCCGGGCCTTCTTCGGCGGGCTGAAAGATGAATTTTACCTTACCCGAAAAGCTGTGTTTGTGCTTGGCGAGATAGCAAGCAGTACCGAGGGCGATCGCAGTATGACCGTCGTGACCGCAAGCGTGCATAATACCATCATGCTGCGATCGATAATCCACCTCATTTTCCTCTTGAATCGGCAAAGCATCCATATCAGCCCGAATTGCCAAAACCCGCCCCGGTTTGCCGCTGTCGATAGTTGCGACAACACCGGTTTTAGCAATATTAGTTTGATGCTCAATTCCCCATTCCTGCAACTTTTGCGAGACAAACTGCGCCGTTAAATTCTCATCAAAACTCAACTCCGGTTTTTGGTGCAAGCGGCGGCGCCATTCGACTAGCTGAGGCTGCAAATTTCTAATCTCCAGCCGCAATTGAGATAAATCGACATCAGTTAAATTCGGTACAGTTGAAACCATGTTTTTTTCTCCTTTTTTAAAATTAGGTTTTATATATTATCGCGGTCGAGCGGCCGCGATAATATTCGTTTGTAGTGCGGACTTCAGTCCGCTCCCAGAATGCGGACTGAAGTCCGCACTACGAACCTATGTAGAAGTTTTAGAAATTAAATTAACTCCCGGCAATAATCGTTCTAAATCTAATTCTGAAGCTGATGCCGCTAATTTTGTCAAGTCATTTGGATCGTCTAAATGCGGCAAAGTACCCAACACGGGTATTTGAGTGAGTGACTGGATTAAATCGATCGGCGCAAAATCGGCAATTTCTTGTTCGGAACAAGCTTGAGGGCAATTGAGGACAATGCCTCTAAGCTGAAAACCCGCGTGTCTGGCGAGGGCAACGTTTGCTACAGCTTGCCCGATCGCCCCCAGCCTCACAGGTACCACCAAAACACCCCTCAGCCGCCAATCTCGGGCAATATCGGCCACCGTCAGTTCCCGCGTTACCGGCGAGCCCAGCCCTCCCAAAGCCTCGACCAGCACAAACTTCTTGCGCTCAGTGAGGCTTTGCAGCGCCGTCCAGACCTTTTCTAGTTCGATCGCTCTCCCCTCGCGTTCGGCAGAAATCGGTGGTGCTAGAGGCGCGCTAAAGTGCAGCGGATTGAGTTCTTCGGGGGATTGGTCGAGGCCAAATAAACGGGTGTAGAGTTCTCGATCGCCCGTGCCGGTTTGCAACAGCTTCATAATTCCCAAACTGCGATCGGGAAAATACATTTGCCAATAAGCAGCCAGAGCACTGGTCAAAACAGTTTTGCCCGCGTCAGTATCAGTTCCAGCAATCAGCAGCGAGTTCATTGGCAAATAGCTAGTAAGTAATTGGCTTCAACTTAAGTCTAGAGGAATTTTGCCAGAACTAGGGTGAAGGCGAGGGTGCCGGAGTTGGCGCAGGTTCCGGTGACGGCGCGGGAGTCGGCGCGGGTTCCGGTGACGGCGCAGGAGTCGGTGCGGGCGCAGGAGTCGGTGCGGGAGTCGGTGCGGGTTCCGGTGACGGCGCAGGAGTTGGTGCGGGCGCAGGAGTAGGTGCGGGTGTCGGTGCGGGCGTCGGTTTGGGTGCGGGTGTCGGCGGTGCGGGCGTCGGTTTCGGCGCGGGTGTCGGTGCGGGTGTCGGTTTCGGCGCGGGTGTCGGTTTCGGCGCGGGAGTTGGCGCGGGTGTCGGTTCTGGTGTTGGCGTCGGTTCTGGCGCTGGCGTTGGTTCTGGTGGTAGCGCTGGTGTGATTTCCGGCGTTGGTTCTGGGGTTATTTCAGGCGTTGGTTCTGGTGTGATTTCAGGCGTTGGTTCTGGGGTTGGGCTGGGCGAAGGTTCTGGAGTTGGGCTGGGCGAAGGTTCCGGGGTTGGAGTTGGCAAAGGTTCAGGGTTTGGAAGCGGAGTTAGTCTCGGCGTCGGAGTTGTTAATTCTGCGGGTGTTGGAGTGGCTGTGGGCTTCGGTTTGCTGTTGAGAAATGAGCCTACTAAGGCCCAGGAACCGAAGCCTGTCAAGATGACTAAGCCTGTTAGCAGCCCGATCGCAGCGGCGGGATTGTCCCACAAAGAGCCACCAGCAGGCTCAATTAGCGGATCTGGCTGGTTTTGCGGGCCGGCACTTGGGGGCACCATCGGCTCGGGTTCTGGCGGCCTGCCCACGGCTACGGTTGCTATTAGCGAAGCATTTGACGGCACTACTGCTGATGCTGGTGGTGCAGTTGGCGCGTTAGATTGAGGCTGAGGATTAATTTGGGCGTCGAGTGCTTGAGCGACTTCGCTGACAGATTGATATCGATCGCCCGGAGAGCGATTTAACATCCGATTCAGCACCGCAGCCAAACCCGGGCTTACCTGCACTCGCTGCTGCCAATTCCAATGTAGCGTTGTTTGATCCAGCAATTCCTGCGGTTCAAAGCCCGTCAGCAGGACGATCGCCGTTACAGCTAAAGCATACAGGTCGCTGCTCGCCGTAGCGCGCCCGCTTTGCAACTGTTCCATCGGCGCGTAGCCAATTTTACCCACAGTTGTCGCATGGGCTGTTCCTTCGGGAGACTGAACTTTGGTAGCGAGTTCTTTCACCACTCCAAAGTCAATCAGTACCGGCAAATTGTCCATTTCTCGGCGGATGATATTTTCAGGCGAGATGTCGCGGTGGATGATGCCCCTGGCGTGGATGTGAGCCAGTACCGGCAGCATTTGCCGGATAAATACCAAGACTTCGGCTTCGCTGAAGGGGCGGCCTGCGTTCGTTCGTTCGAGCAACAGTTCGCGGTAAGTCATCCCTTCCACGTAATCCTGCACTAAAAACAAACGTTGATTCTCTTCAAATATTGCCCTAAACTGGGGAATTTGCGGGTGGGCAATTTGGTAAAGTATAGCCGCCTCTCTTTGAAACAATTCCTTCGATTTTTCCAAAACGTAAGGCCCGCTTTGCATTGGAATCAACTCTTTCAGGGCGCAGCGTTCTTTAAACCGCCCCTCATCTTCTACTAAATAAGTCCGGCCAAATCCCCCTTGACCTAAAATATTCACCAAGCGGTAGCGGTTTTGTAGGAGAGTTCCAATAGCAATAGGTGGCTGCATCAGTTTAAGTAGAAATTGTTGTTAAAAAATAGGCGATCGCTCGCAGACTTAGAATCCTAGGTCTTAATCCCCAAGAGCTTACTCCACTGTCTGTAGTTCCCAGTCCCGATGAAAGTTAGCATTTTACATTTTTTTGAGCAACTTTGAGCAATCGGGTTTTTTCCCGTCAACCAGAAACAACCTCTAACTCAATGCAGGGACAAACCCCCTGCGGTTGCTTTGCGATCGACCCCTAAACCCCACCCGCAAAGAGAAACCCCAGGAGATTTGCTGCTAAATCCTTCCTGACTCTGCCAAATGCTGACTCTGATGACTGCTGACTAATGACTAATGACTAATGACTTCTACCAACTGTCAACTGTCAACTGTCAACTGTCAACTGTTAAGCTTTGCTTTCACCATCTCCTGAATTCTGTTACCGTCTGCTTTGCCTTTAAGCTGCTGCATAGCCTTGCCCATCACCTTGCCCATATCTTTGGCAGAAGTAGCGCCCACCGAGGCAATCACTTCCTCAACCACTTGACTCACCTCTTCATCAGACATCTGCGCCGGCAAATACTCTTCCAGAATTGCCAACTCCGCCTCCTCTTGTGCCACTAAGTCCTCGCGGCCACCTTTGCGGTATTGGTCGATCGAATCCCGGCGCTGTTTCGCTATCTGCATCAAAATTTCCAATTCTTGAGCTTCTGTCAGCGTCTCTTGTCCGGAAGGACGGAGGCTGACTTCTTTTTCGAGAATAACTTTCTTGATGCCGCGAACAGTTTCCAAGCGAACTTTGTCCTTGGACTTCATGGCTGCTTTGATTTCTGCGTCAATCCGTTCTCTTAAGCTCATCGATTTCTACCTTGCTTTGCTATATCAAAAATCAGGAGTATGCTTCCGATTCTTAACTTTTTTTACAGTATTTTGCAAGTTTATTGCCTGTAAATGGCATTTTTATCACCTTGAAGCCGGACTCCGGCCTGCGATCGAATTTTGGGCTGCTGCACTTCGAGTCTCGGCGCAAAATAGACTGTCGGCAGAATTTTGAGACGCAGAGACAGAAGTGCGATCGTACTTCTGTCTGTGCACAGCCCGCCATAAACCCTGTTTCTCGGACATATTTCTGCAAGTCCTATTCAGTTCGCCTAAGTTAACACTTACAGCAGCGCCGAAAGTTAAATCTCTCCAAATATTGGCTGAACATTTCTAATTTCCGATGGTAAGATAGCGGTTAAATAAACGTCTTGCAAGAGGCCTGCTGTGATCCGTTCTGCTACTTTACCGCTTCCGTTTCCCGAGCCGCCGGTTTCCGCTCACGACCGTCTGCGGCTGTTCTCCGGTTCTGCTAATGTTCCCCTCGCCCAAGAGGTGGCTCGCTATCTGGGGATCGATTTGGGGCCGATGGTTCGCAAGCGGTTCGCTGATGGGGAACTCTACGTTCAAATTCAAGAATCGATTCGGGGTTGCGATGTTTACTTAATTCAGCCTACTTGCTGTCCGGTGAACGATCGCCTCATGGAATTGTTAATTATGATCGATGCTTGTCGCCGCGCTTCGGCCAGACAAGTTACAGCCGTGATTCCCTACTACGGCTATGCTAGAGCAGACCGCAAAACAGCCGGAAGAGAGTCGATTACTGCAAAGTTGGTAGCCAATTTGATTACTGAAGCTGGCGCCGATCGCATTTTAGGGATGGATTTGCACTCTGCTCAGATTCAAGGTTATTTTGACATTCCTTTCGATCACGTTTACGGTTCGCCGGTGCTGTTGGATTATCTGGCGAGCAAGCAGTTGACGGATATTGTTGTGGTTTCGCCGGATGTGGGCGGAGTCGCCAGGGCCAGATCTTTTGCCAAAAAGCTGGGCGATGCTCCCCTAGCCATTATTGACAAGCGCCGTCAAGCTCACAACGTCGCCGAAGTCATGAACGTCATCGGGGATGTCAGAGGCAAAACAGCCGTGTTGGTGGACGATATGATCGATACTGCGGGGACGATTACCGAAGGCGCGAGATTGTTGCGCCGCGAAGGTGCCAGACAGGTATATGCTTGTGCTACTCATGCGGTTTTTTCACCTCCGGCGATCGAGCGTTTGTCTAGCGGAGTCTTGGAAGAGGTAATTGTTACAAATACAATTCCCGTACCTGAAGAGAACCGATTCAAGCAGTTGACGGTGCTTTCGGTAGCGAATTTGCTGGGCGAAACTATTTGGCGGATTCACGAAGATAGTTCCGTTAGCAGTATGTTCCGCTAGAGGGAAAAGACTCTTTTTGAATGTTTGTTTTAGGGTGCGTTAACAAGAGTGTAACGCACCATTTTTTATCAGAGATCCCCCTCGCATCCCCCGATCGAAGGGGGACTTTGAGCGAGTTCTTGTCCCCCCTTCGATCGGGGGAGTAGGGGGCAAGCTAAGGGGGGATCAGACTTAATTGCACCGTTTGGATATCCCCCTCGCATCCCCCGATCGAAGGGGGACTTTCGATCGGGTTCTTGTCCCCCCCTTAAGAAGGGGGGCTAGGGGGGATCGGACTTAACTGCACCTTATTAAATTTTATAATATTTGTCCGATCGCGCTTGAGATCGCCGGAACAAGAGATGGTAAAATTCTATCTTGTTGTCTGAGAAGCGCGACCTTTTCATATTCTAGAGATGTCTCGCCAAAAAAGGGGTAAAGAAGGAAAAACTATGAAACATTCACTGGTACGAGCAGCAGCCGCACTCGCAAGTTCAGCAATCTTAACACTCGGGGCGATCGCTCCGGCAAAAGCATATACTTTTGACGAAACCGAAATTAACCAAGACCGAGTAATTGCGATCGCCCAACCGGGCGGTTTGACCGGCTACCAATTACTAATTGTAGAACAAGTCACAGACAGGCGGAAATGCTGGAGCGAAAGCGGCTCTAATCCCGTCGTAGTCAATCCGTTACTAGCTACTTTTGATTTCACCGGCATTTGCGGCCGCGCCACCGACAGCAACGGCTTTTCTATTCGGATGGCAGGCACCGATTTAGGCTTAAAATATAGTCTAAGCGTGCAAAGCATTGACGGCAATGTTTTACTAATTGGAACTTCCATCGATCCCAACGTTAAACCGATAATTATCGGCCGCACAAACGGCGATACTAACGGCTTTATGAAAATTACTCTCGATCCTGCTTGGCGCTTGACAAAAAGAGCTTATCAAGGCAAAGTATTAGGTCATTTTTATTTCACTAGCAAGGAATCCGCACCGGGAGAAACTGGAAATACCGGAGGAAATACTGGCGGAAATACCGGAGGAAATACTGGCGGAAACACTGGCGGAAACACTGGCGGAAATACTGGCGGAAATACATTCGGAGACATTGCAACCGATATCTACGCTTCCGAAATAAAAGAAGCTGTGGCGCTGGGATTTGTAGCCGGATTTGCTCAAGATAATACCTTTCGGCCACAACTTGCCGTTACGCGAGAACAATTGGTATCTTTAGTATTGGAATCCTTGAAAGGAATTCAAGGTGCTAACATTACATTTCCTAGCAATATTTCTACTCGTCCCTACAGCGATGTTGATATTTCCCGCTGGAGTGCGGGAAAAGTTCTATTTGCGCGGGACAACAAGATAGTTAGCGGTTATAAAGATGGAACTTTTAAACCTACGCAGCCGGTGACTCGTGCAGAATTGATGGCGGTGCTGCGAAGAGCCTCAGAATTTGGTTTGTCGGCGCGGGGAAAGCAGCCAGATTTAGTTGCTAAAGAGCCGCCTAAAACTTTTTCTGATACTCAGAATCATTGGGCTGCTGCGATTATTAATCAAATGTCGGGTTATTGTGCTGTTGCTTCCGCTGTTAACGAAGTTGGAACTCGTTTTGCTCCCGATGATTCTGCAAAGCGCAATTACGCGGCGGCTGCTACTTTGCGGATGCTGAAATGCGTTAAAACTCAGTAATATTGTGTCCGTTCAATAACCGATCATCTAGGTGTTTGTAGTGAGGACTTTAGTCCTCAGATTATAAGGACTAAAGTCCTCACTACGAACCTATATTACGCTACACCATAATCAGTATACGGCCGTTTGTATGGGGGTTGCAATCCCAAAACAATATCCTCTCTTGGCACTCCCATCTCAACTAATTCCTCCGCAGGATTTTGGTCGGTTAAATTTTGCTGAAGCCAGATTTTTCCATCTTTGATGTCAATGTGAATGATGCTTCGATAAATTCGGTTAAGGTGTTCCCAGCCGACATTCATCCACTGATAATGATCTCGTTCTGTGTCGCAGATAAGTTGCACTTCGACTTCATCATCAGAAACATCATCTTCAGCATAACGGGTGATTAATGTCTGAACGTATTGACGATATTGAGCTAGTTTGTCCATTGCACAATTACCTCATTTGTTGGCTCGTATACGATTAGCAATACCTGATACTGTTGTACCGCAGCTTGAGTAAATTCCGACTGAAAAAATGTTTTATACACGTCAATTGGTACTGCTAAGTATAATTTGCGATTAGGTTCAACAGACTCCAGCCCTAGCCGATAACTGAGAAATTGCCCCAATGCAGCATAAAAGTCTGTAATCGCAGAGGAATTGAGAAAGCTTTTGATTTCGACTGCAATTTTCTCCCCACCTCGCTCCGCTGCAACTAACTTTTCTGCTCCCAAATCGACCGGAAAGTTAATATTACCAAACTTAAACTTTAGTGGATCGGCAGTAATCACCCACTGTTCTTTTTGAAGGGCCCGTTTTACAGATTCGTGGAAGGTATCTTTGGCGGAGACAGACAAATTTTTATTGGAGTTTCAAACAAGTATTAATTATACCAAATTCGCGGTATCTTGTCAATCGGTAAAATACTAATTTTATACAGGACTTACGCAAAAGATCGTTTGCTCCGCTATTGGCAGGGGTAAGGTGCGCACTGCGCACCCTACAAACTATTGGCAGGGGTAAGGTGCGCACTGCGCACCCTACAAACTTGGCTGCCGATTTCCGAGTTTTTGGAGTAGCGATTATTTCGGGTTGTTCCAAAATAACATCTTCTTCGGTTGATTTGCACAATTCATTCAATAATTTCTGCTGAGATTCGACCTCGTTTAGAAAAATCGTTTGCTCCGCTATTGGCAGGGGTAAGGTGCGCAGTGCGCACCCTACAAACGAGTTTGTAGTGAGGACTTTAGTCCTCATTCTATCGTTTCCTTGCGTTTTTTCTTGGCTGCCGATTTCCGAGTTTTTGGAGTAGCGATTACTTCGGGTTGTTCCAAAATAACATCTTCTTCGGTTGATTTGCACAATTCCTTCAACAATTTCTGCTGATATTCGACCTCGTTTAGAAAGATCGTTTGCTCCGCTATTGGCAGGGGTAAGGTGCGCAGTGCGCACCCTACAAACGAGTTTGTAGTGAGGACTTTAGTCCTCATTCTATCGGTTCCTTGCGTTTTTTCTTGGCTGCCGATTTCCGAGTTTTTGGAGTAGGGATTATTTCGGGTTGTTCCAAAATAACATCTTCTGCGGTTGATTTGCACAATTCCTTCAACAATTTCTGCTGAGATTCAACCTCGTTTAACAAGTTTGATGCTGTTTCTAATATTTGCTTTCCCTGTCGGGCTTGGATGGTAGTTTTATTTTCGATCGCATCCTGCAACACAAAAACTGATACAATTTGCCAAATATCCAAATCGTCGCCGATGACATCGCACTTTGACACGATTTTGCCGTTTTCTGGGACGTGAATCCCTAAGCCGGAAGCTTGGATCGGCGGCTGGATTTCTGCTATGCTTAAATCCGCAAGGTCGCTAATTTTATGATCTAGCGATACGAACTCTGCTAAATCTGGTAAGTTGATTGATTCTGCGCCTACAGCATCGAACTTGAAGGTGAGAGTTTGGTTTAAAGGATCGGAAATGGCGTAGATTGATTGAACGTGCGATCGACTAACTGCACCTTTCTCAAAAAAATCTTGGCCTTGCGGGGCGATCGCAATTTTACCATTTTCCGCAACCTTCAAAATCTCCAAATTAACCAAACTCGCCGCCGCAGTCTTCACAAAAACCTCATCCAACCCCAGCAAATCCGCCAACTCCTGCAAAGTCGGCGCAGGTTCAAACTCCACACCAGCCCGCAAAATAAACTCTTCCAACACATTAAACTCGCGAGGTTCGCTAATCGTCACCTCCAGGGGAGTTTGGCGGATAGCAAAGCGGAATTGACGCGCCGCCAACACCGACAAATCAGGGTTTTGTTGCTCAATTTGTGCGGCTAGCGAACTTAAATTCGCGTCAATTTGTTTAGCTGAGGATGCTAGCAACATCTACAAAACCTCCGCAGCGACGCACCGTTTTTGAAACTTCCTGATACATTTTTCCCACAGTACCTGTTTGTTGGGTAAATAAATCGTGACATCCGACAACTATTAGCAATTCTTGAGCGCGGGAAAAAGCCACATTCACCCGTTCCGGTTCCTTAGCAAAACCAATATCGCCTCTAATATTATTGCACACTGTACTCACAATAATCACAGGTCTTTCCATGCCTTGAAAAATGTCAACCGTACCAGTGCGGATGCTCAAAGAAGGAAATCTTTCTGCTTCTATTCTATTTTTAATTGCGTTCAACTGAGCGCCGTAAAAAGTGATAATTCCGATTTCCTTCGGCGGTTCCCCCTCTACCATTTTAGGCCGCCAAGCTGTTTCCATTTGTTCGCACAAAAGCTCGATCGCATCTATCTCCCTCACATTCAACCGCGAAGTACCCTGCTTTTCCTCCTCAAACCCTTGTCCCACAGGCGTTTTTACCCACAGGAGGTGATTGTTTTCTTTAACTATCTCACCTGCGAGATGGTGCGCGCGTCTCGTGTCTGCTTCCAGAATTCCGCAGTTGAGCTTTTGCTGGTAAAACTGATTGATTGCGCCCATAATTTGCGGGTGCATTCGGTATTGAGTTGTCAGCATTTTTTTGATGCCGTCGCTAGCCTTTTCAAACAATATTTTAAACAGCGATTCTTTGATAAAGCTAAGTTCATCTCCGGTACAACCGATGTCTTCGGCAATATCATCGATCGTACTTTGATTAAACATCGGGGGCAATTGCCTGTGATCGCCCACTAATACTAATTTTCGGCCCTTCAAAGCGGGAATTAATAACTCGGGCGGAGTGCATTTACTAACTTCGTCAATGATGACTGCATCAAAGCTGGGAAAGTTTTTGCTAAAATCGAAACTCGCTGCTTGCACGCAGGTAATGCCGATAACGTTCGCGTTGTCAATATAAATTTGCTTTAAATCTTGACGGTCTTTTTCTGAGGGATTGCGGAGTTTTTCAATCCAATCTGTGACAAAGTTGTGAGAACGCTTGAGGGCTGTTTCTTCTCGTTCTAATTCCCGCTGCCAATGTTTGAACAAACGCTTGATCTTACTTAAAAAATCTACGCTGAACAATCCCGTACTGGGGACTTCTGGCTGGTATTTTGCCGGGATATTTTGCCATGCTGATTCCCACCAACTTCTTTCAATAATTAACGCTGCTGTGGGTTGTTGCTGTTGCAGTTTAGCCGTAATTTCGCTCAATTCCGTTTGAAGTTGTTCGAGTTGCTGCTGCGCGGTTGTAGCGGCAATTTGCAGCGGGGATAATTGCTCGTCAAGAGTGTTTTTGATAACTTCCAAAATGCCGAAGGGATCTAAGTCAGCAATGGATCTTTCAAGCTGAATTACACTGGTTTTCAAAGAGTCAACTTGCTTGACAAACTGCTGCGGTTGTTCCCAAATATTTGATTTTTGTGCTAGGTATTGTTGGGCGAGAATCCGCAATTTTTCTGGAACCTTTGGCTGTTCGACAATTGCTTGCAATAAATTCGTAACTTCGCTAATTTTTAAGTTCGCCTCTTGCTGCGCTGTTTCAACTTGAACTTGGGCGGCAGATATTTGTTGTTGACTGACGGTTTGACCGATTTTATCTAATAACTGTTGCTGTTTAATTAGTTGTTGTTCGGTTTCGGTTTTGAGGGGAACTATGCACTGGCGGGCGTTTCCGAGAATGGTGTGCAGCAATTCTTTAACAAGGCGATCGAAGGTTTCTTGAATTTGATTGGGCTGCAATGATTGACTGTAAAATTGTTGGATGTTAGCTAAGAAAGTGTCAGCTTTTTCAAGGATAAATTTGCGCTGGCTTTGACTGACTTGGGTGTAGCTGGCGAAGTCTTTGGCTAGTTGTTGCCATTGCGCCCGATCGCCCGCAGAGAGCACGATCGGCATTTGAATCAAATTTAGGTGCAAAAACTCGCTAAACCGGAACTGCTGCCCTTGAATGTCCTTAAAACCCGCGCTGGCTTCATGGGCGATCGCCTTTTGCAACCGTTCCAAATCGGGCAAACTGACTTTGCATTTCGGCGGGACGATCGGCAATTTGAGCGATCGGGCAATTTTCAACAATCCTGCGGGCAATTCTACCATATCATCCGTCAGCATCGCCCCCGTTTCCCAGCAAGATTGCACAACAGTATAAAGTCGGGTATCAGCCGTCTCAATCCACTCTGCAACGGCGACAACAACGGCGGCAATTTCCGCTTTTCGCAGTTCCAAATTACTGATTTTCTGTTCGAGATTGTGGCGGTGCGTCTGATTTTGCTTGTCTCCCAACTCGAGTTGATGCACCGCATCGGACAACTGCCGCGACACCCGCAGCGACTCCGCAACTCCTGACATAGCGCGACAAACATCCTGGGCGCGATCGCACGCCGTCTTAAAATCAGATAATTGCGGTGCTACAGTTTCGCGCAACCAAACCGCAATCCCAAACGCGCCGCACATCGGGCGATCGAATCCAATTTGAATAGTATGGTTAACGCAAATCCGCACATTTGCCATAAAGTTTTCGACTAAAACATTCCCTTCAAAATAAGGTTTTAGTTTCGGCATAAACTCGGCAACTTCCGAAGATTCCCAGTTAATCTCCGGCGCAGCCAGTAAATTTGCCAGCCCATCACATAAAAATTCTAGCTCGCTTTTAGCACTTAAACTTAATTGATATGCTGCTAATTGCGCGGTCAACTTTTCCTGAATATCTGCCTTGCTGTCGTGCAGGTGTTTTAGTTCCTTAAAAAAAGCTCTCTCGGCGGCAGAGTAGGCATTAAATCTGTCGAAATCTGCCAGCAACCGCTGCAAAGATTTGACATTAATATGGCGCTGCGATAGCTTTTGTTCGCAATCAGCCGCCGTATTTTGCAGCCAAGTGCCGATCGCATTTTCCTCTAAAAACGGCTGCCCCTCTTCCTGCACCTTATGGGCTTTTCCCTTTCGCAAAGCCCGAATCGCCGGATTGTGAACCAACCGACTCAAAGCATTATCAACCGCTAAATTTGCCTGGGAAGCAATCAGAGTTTTGCCGCCCTGACGCGCAATTTGATAGCAAATTTCCGCAATCACCGTCGTTTTTCCGGTTCCCGGAGGCCCTTGAATTAAAATTAAATCCCGCGCCGACAGCACCATTTCCACAGCGGCGAGTTGGTCGTCGTTAGCATTGCGATTTAATAAATTTTCCCGATCCAATTTTACCAGCTTGTCGGGAATTCTCGCCTCGGAAGAATCAAATAAAAACTCGCTTAAATAGGGATTTTGAGCGCGACCATCCGCCAGCATCTTTAAAGCTTTTTTCTTGCGATCGATCTGACTGATATCGCCCGCCGCCTCGAAATACAAAAATCCTTGTTTGGGAAGTTGATATCTGCCGCCCGCCATGCGAGATCCCAAATCAACATCCAACTCGATCCGTAACTTACCATGTTCAAAGTCAATTTCGGCGATGCTACCCAAAGTCTCGCCATCGCGACTGCTTCTGCTTCCGGGCGGCGAATCAAACAAAATAATGTCTTCATTTCTGGCTTGTTTCAGCCTTTCGCGAAAGTCGCCGACTTGTAACGGATTCTCCTCGTAGCCGTCAAGAGTTGCCGAATTGCGATCGATTTCAAAAGTAACGATTTTGAAGCCCCAAGCGTAGTTGTGGGCGCGGAAAGGTACGCAAAATTGACGCGCTTCGGCGATACGTTTTTCGACATTTAAGAAAGTGTGCCAAACTTTTAATTGTTCGGTTGTCGGTATGTGTCTCTCGTCCCAAAATGGCATTTGTTGAACGCGGGCGATCGACTTTGCGGGAATTGGCGATCTACTTTTCGGCAAAAGTCGCAACTGCACCGGCAAAGCATAGCCATCTTTTCTACCTCTAGGAAGCGCCACCAAACCAGCATCCAGCAGTTTTAAGCCGCCGATTCCGTCTTCTATCCGTACAGTTGCTAACAAGCGTAAAGTGCGATCGGCTTTTTGCAACAATTCCGGTAATTTAAAATCATCTCGATCCGTAGCAACCAGCAATTCCCAGATTTCTTCCTCAGAAAATCTCTCATTTACCTTTTGGCGCCGCACGTAGAAAAGACTGGGAGATTTACCGGCTATTTCCGAAATCAAAACTTCCGCCCGATCTCTGCATTCCCAATCGCAATATTTCGCTAAAGCCGCTTCTCCTTCTATATCGCGAATAAATTTACTAATTGTGCGATCGCCACTAAATTTATATCCCCAATCTTCTGTTACTAAAGATGGCATATTTTGATTTTAGATTTTGGATTTTAGAATTTAGATTGGATTTAAGATTAGCATATATGCTCGTAGGGTGTGCACCGCGCACCGATTGAATTTGTAGGGTGTGCATCGCCCATCGGTTAAGAAAACCGGGCGGTTAGAAACCGGGCGGTTAGAAACCGGGCGGTTAGAAACCGCGTCTACACAGACGAAACCCGGATGGTGCGCGGGTTAAAGCATCGCGCACCGGTTAAGAAAACCGGGCGGTTAGAAACCGGGCGGTTAGAAACCGGGCGGTTAGAAACCGCGTCTACACAGACAAAAAAACCGCGTCTACACAGACAAAACCCGGATGGTGCGCGGGTTGAAGACGAACACCGGGCGATAAAAATCACGTTATCTTATTAAGTCCGCGCACCATCCGGACATTGTTTGTGTAGAAGCGGTTTCAACCGCCGTTTGTGTAAACGCGGTTTCTAACCGCCGCCTGCACCTGCACAATAAAATCAAAAGGGCGAATGATGGGAATTGAACCCACGAATGGTGGTACCACAAACCACTGCCTTAACCACTTGGCTACACTCGCCATAACGTTTTTAACTATAACATAACATTTCAGCACAAGTCTAGGGGTAAAGCCAAAATTTTTCAAAATATTTTTCAGCCTCCCCGAACCAGACCGATCGAATGTGCCAGTTGCGTCTCGGAATGTAAGTGAAACGCCCGCGCAGCAAGCAGTCGCACCCCCGGATCAGTGTCAGCTAAGGGCGGTGCACACCGTACAACATCACGATTGAGTCCAGCGGAATAGAATAGCCTTGTATCCATGTGTGCGTCAATTGTCAACTAATTTTCTTCTCTTATCTCTCTTCCTTCGCGCCGCGGAGCAAGGAGGCTATGAAAGCGGTGCATTTAATAAAACTTATTCACAATCCAAAATCTAAAATCCCAAATCGATATGAGCTACTGTATCAACCCAGAATGTCAAAATCCCGAAAATTCCCCAACCGCAAAACTTTGCTTGAACTGCGGCTTTAACCTATTGCTGAGACAGCGGTACCGCCCGATTCAACTCTTAGGTAAAGGCGGATTTGGCAAAACTTTCCTAGCAATTGATGAAGACATCCCATCGCAACCGCGCTGTGCAGTCAAACAATTTTATTTTTGCGATCGCGATCCAGACATATTCAACAAAGCCCTTGACTTATTCCACCAAGAAGCAGTCCGTTTAGACGAACTGGGAAAACACCCGCAAATTCCTACATTATTAGCTGCATTTGAGCAAGAAGGCCATATTTATTTAGTTCAAGAGTTTATAGACGGGCCGACTCTCAAACAAGAATTAGACGACAATGTCTGCGATGAAAATCAAATTTGGCAACTGCTGCAAGACTTATTGCCAGTGCTGCAATTCATCCACGACAAGCGCGTCATTCACCGCGACATCAAACCCGAAAATATTATCCGCCGCCTGTCGGACAACAAACTCGTATTGATCGATTTCGGCATTGCCAAACTGCTGACTGATTCAGCTTTACTCCGTTCAGCAACGCTCATCGGGAGTCAAGATTATGTCGCCCCCGAACAAATGCGCGGTAAAGTATTTCCTGCTAGCGACCTTTACAGTTTAGGTGTTACTTGCATTCGGCTGATGACGCAAGTTCCGCCGTTGGATATGTACGACTGCAAAACCGAGCGCTGGTGGTGGCGCGAGTTTCTCCCCAAAGGCACGACTATTAGCGCCGAGTTAGGTGAGATTTTAGATAAATTGCTGCAAACTCATCTTTGTAAGCGCTACAGTTTTGCGGCGGAAGTTTTGCAAGATATCAATGCAGTTTTAGATATTCGCCAGCAAAATATTGTTTGTCAAGCAAAAAGTGGAAAGAAGCCGATCGCGAAACTTGGGCCGTGATGTGTCAGTCTCTGTCGCTGACATCAGTTGACAGCGTTAATCAGTTGACAGCGTTAATCAGTTGACAGCGTTAATCAGTTGACAGTTGACAGTTGACAGTTGGCAGTCAATTACCGATTACTAATGACTAATGACTAATGACTAATGACTAATGACTAATGACTAATGACTAATGACTAATGACTTCTATTGAACTCTACCTGAAAGCAGAGAAATGGCTCCCGCTAGATGTATCCAGCGAGCGAGGTTCCAGGAGCTCGCTTGTCGCACAATGGATGCTGAAGGTGAACACTGTTAAAGCCTGCAATCAAAACGGCTTTAACAACCGAATTAAATAGAGGTATCGAGCCGTGTTTTTTCATAAAAAACCACTGATGTCTGCGGTAAAAGTAGACGAAGCAAACCCGCGTTTTGCCCAATTGCTCCTAGAACAGTTTGGCGGAGCAACCGGAGAACTGACAGCAGCTTTGCAATACTGGGTGCAGTCCTTTCACTGTGAAGATCCAGGAATTAAGGATATGCTGCAAGATATTGCGATCGAAGAATTTAGCCACTTAGAAATGGTAGGCAAACTCATCGAAATGCACACCAAAAACGTTGACCAAACAGATGCTTACAAAAGCACATTGTTTGCAGTGCGCGGCGTAGGCCCGCACTTGTTGGACAGTCAAGGTCAAGCTTGGACGGGTGCTTATGTCAACGAAGGCGGCGATGTCGTGCGGGATTTGCGCGCTAATATCGGTGCGGAAGCCGGAGCTCGCCAAACCTACGAAGAGTTGATTAAACTAGCGCCGGATACGGGAACGAAAGAGACGCTGCACTTCCTGCTGACTCGGGAAATTTCTCACACTCAAATGTTCATGAAAGCTCTCGAAGCGATGGGCAAACTCACGGATCCGCTGTTCGGCAACATTCCGCCAGATTCCACGGTAGACCTCTACTTTAACTTGTCTACAAATGGCAAGGACGAACGCGGCCCTTGGAACTCTGAACCTACTTTTCAGTACATCGCCGAACCAAGCCCGAGAGCTTAATTCGATCGTTGTTTTGTTGTGCAGGGTGCGCGAGTTGAGAGATGCCGGCGAAATGTCGAGTAACTTTCAACTCGCGCACCCTGCGGTGTTATAATTATTTGAAATTTCCCGATCGACCATTAAGATCGAATCCCTATTGAAATTGCGATCGACCTATTTATTAGTCTCCCACGGCAGCCGCGACCCCAGACCCCAAGTAGCTTTGGAAAAACTCGGTCAACTGCTGTCTCAAAAATGGCCCGACTCGTTCCCCGCAGTCGCCACGGCCACCCTAGAACTCGGCCCCGCGCCGCTGCACGAACAAATTTGCAGTTTTGGCGAACGCACCCTGTCGCTAGGATTTACTCAATTGCAAATCCTGCCCGTATTTCTATTACCGGGAGTGCACGTCGCCGAAGACATACCCGCTGAGGTGGAAATTGCCCAAAAATTTTTTGGTTCCCGGTTAAAAATAGAAGTACGCCCGCATTTAGGTTCCCAAGCAGCAGGCTTAACAAACTTGCTAAAAACTCAGATGCAAGAGGTGGCTTTTCTCCCCAATTTGCTGTTACCAAAATGGATTTTACTATCTCACGGCAGCCGCCGCCCTGGAGGTAACTCGACAGTTGAAGAAATCGCCAGCCAACTCGGCGCCGAGACAGCTTATTGGTCGGTAAAGCCGAGTTTGGAAGAACGAATTGACAGTTTGGTTCGCGGTGGACAGCAGCAAATAGGAATTGTGCCATACTTCTTATTTAACGGAGGAATTACAGATGCGATCGCCAAAAATGTCGCACAGCTAAAACAGCAATTTCCCACGGCAGAGATTCATCTCGCAAATCCTCTAGGCGCAAGTGTAGAATTAGCACACTTAATAAGGAATTTAATTCAAAAATGAACCGCCCAGACACAGAAGACGTAAAGGAAGCCAGAAAAATGTCTTTAGGTAAAGTGTATTTAGTAGGTGCGGGGCCTGGAGACCCGGGTTTGATGACTTTGAAGGGAAAAGCTCTGTTAGAGTGCGCGGATGTGGTAATTTACGACGCTTTAGTCAGCCCTCAAATTTTGGCAGTAATCAACCCGCAAGCAGAACGAATTGATGCCGGCAAACGCAAAGGCCGTCACTCGTTGATACAAGACGAAACTACTCAGCTATTGATAGAAAAAGCTGGAGATAATGCGATCGTAGTTCGTCTCAAAGGCGGCGATCCGTTTATTTTCGGCCGCGGCGGCGAAGAAATGGAAGAGTTGGTGAAAGCTGGAGTTGCGGTGGAAGTTGTACCCGGTGTCACTTCTGGAATTGCGGCCCCGGCTTATGCGGGAATTCCTCTGACACACCGATCGTACAGTTCGTCAGTCACCTTTGTCACCGGCCACGAATCGGCGGGAAAATATCGGCCAGAGGTTAATTGGCAGGCGATCGCCCGCGGCTCCGAAACCATTGTAGTATACATGGGAATCCACAATTTGTCTCACATTATCGGCCAGTTGACAGCAGCCGAATTGAGTGCAGAAACGCCCGTAGCCTTAGTGCGCTGGGGAACGCGGCCGGAACAAGAAGAATTGATCGGCACTTTGAGTACAATTGTAGAGCAAGTTGAGGCGACTGGATTTGCAGCCCCGGCGATCGCCGTCATCGGAAATGTCGTCAATTTGCACTCGATATTATCTGGCTGTCGGCCAGTTTCCCTGACTGTAAAATAAGCGCAGAGATTGCCCCTAAATCCTCCTAGGGTGCGCAGTGCGCACCTTACTGCTAAATCCTCCTAGGGTGCGCAGTGCGCACCTTACTGCTAAATCCTCCTAGGGTGCGCACTGCGCACCTTACCTACTACTTTTGATGCGTCTGTGCTAATGACTTAACGCGCCACCTGCCGCATATATTCCCCCCACAACTGAGCCGCATTTGCACTACCTCCGCCAGTCGGAGAATTATCGTCATTTCCCAACCAAACTCCTGTCACCATTTGCTGGCTGGGAATATAACCCACAAACCACAAATCTTTATTATCATTAGTCGTGCCTGTTTTTCCAGCTTCTCCCAACCCCAAAGCAGCACTGCTTCCCGTACCTCCCCGCACCACACCTTGCAGCATATCAGTCATCGTATCGGCGACGCCTTCAGAAACTAACTGCCGGTTGGCAATCCCATCTTTTTGATAGTCATAAATCACGCGACAACTTTTAAAATTATTGCGATCTTTGCAATCGCTGCTGTCAATAATTCGCTTGATTACGTGGGGGCGATTCCCCAAACCCCGATTCGCTAAAACCCCGAACGCACCCGTTAATTGCAATACGTTAACTTCACTTTCACCTAATACCAAACCCGGGGAAGAACGCAGGGGAGATGTAATTCCCAAACGTCTTGCCATTCCCACTACATTGTCTAAACCGACATCTTGTGCTACTCTCAAAGCAATGGGATTTTCTGACTGTGCTAAACCCCGATACATATCAGCGCTACCGCTGGTTCTGGCGCAGCCATTGTAACTTTGTCCTCCCCAAGAAAGCGGCTCGCAAGAATAGGTTTTGCTGGGTGGGATTCCGCGTTCTAGGGCTGCTGTATACGCAAAAATTTTAAATGTAGAACCGGGCTGTCTCAAGGCTTGAGTAGCTCGATTAAACTGACTTTGCAAATAATCTACGCCTCCAACTAAAGCTAAGACTTCCCCGGTTGCAGAATTGAGAGTTACTACGGCTCCTTGAGAAAAACCGGCACTCGCTCCGGCATTTTCTACGGCATTTTTTAGGGAAGATTCAGCTACTTTTTGCAGGCCGGGATTCAAGCCTGTTTCTACAATAAAATTGCCTTCTCTGGCTAACTGCTCCCCCAGCAAAAACTCCAATTCGTCAAAGACATAATTGTAGAAATAAGGCGCGATCGTACTTTGCAGGTATTGGCGGGCTTTGGGATTGATGTCAATTCGCGATCGCCTCGCGCGATCGGCTTCTTCCTGAGAAACAGTCCCCATGGCGCGCATCCGTTCGATCACCCGATCGCGGTACTGCACCGCCAACTGATAATTTTGAATCGGGTTAAAACTGTTTGGTGCCGGCAAAATACCCGCTAAAGTCGCTGCCTCCGACAAGGTTAAATCCCTCGCCGACTTGCCAAAATAAAACTGAGCCGCATCCTCAAAACCGTACAGGTCAATTCCCAAAAACACTCGATTTAAATAAGTCAGTAACAGCTCATCTTTGCTGTAATAACTCTCCAGTTTCAAAGCAACTACGGCTTCCCGCAACTTGCGCCCAGCCGAATCTTGAGTTCCCACATAATCTCGAAACAAACTCCGGGCTAGCTGCTGCGTCAGAGTGCTGCCGCCTTCGCGAATTCCTCCCCCGCGAACGTTCGTCAACAGCGCCCGCAAAACGCCGATCGGATCTACGCCCAAATGCCAATTGTAGCGGCTGTCTTCCGAAGCAAGTACCGCCTTGGATAAATAAGGCGAAAAATCCTGCAATTGCTTCAATTCTAAGTGAGCGTTATTTTGAGGAGGGCGTAGGGGAGTTTGTCCGTCGCGGGCGTAAACAATCACAGGGCCATTGACGCTTCTCGGGAGAGGTCGCACTTGAAACTTGGTCGATTCAACGCCTACCAAAATAGCTATCAGAGTTGTAATTCCGCTGACACCGTACAAGCTGTAACGCAAAAATTCTAAATACCAAGGTGGCGGATCTACGTACTGAACTCTGACGGCTGCGGCGAGTTCCGGCGGCCCTAAGGTGAACACGTCTCCGTGACGGAGGGACATACTTTTAATTCGTCTTTTCCCTCTGTAAATGCCGTTGGTAGAGTCTTCGTCTTTAATTACAAAAGGTGTTCGCCGCCGAGTATCCCGCGACAGGGATAGGTGTACGTGACTGACAACGGGATTGCGAACTACAATATCTGAAGCTTTGGACGATCGACCTAGCAAATATCGATCGCCCAATAGCGGATAAACCTCAGCTTTAGCTGCACCCGCATCCTGCACCCACAGTTCGGGTACTTTGGCATTTGGTTTCAGGGCTAGCTGGTTAAAATTAACCTTGGCAATAGTCTGGACTGCTTGGGTAATCGCACCCAAGACGGTTTGAGGTTTGCGGGGCGGCTGCGGTGGGGTCATATTTCGCGATGGACTACGATCGAGCGATCGGCTCTTGCATCATTCTACTCGCAACTTTTGGCTATTTCCAAAAGCAAGTCCGATCGGGAAAAAATCGAGTTTTTATGGATATATCTGGAAAGAAACCGGGTTTCGGGCGAGATTGTACCCGTGGCTCAGAAACCGGGTTTCTCACAAAATCTCGGTTGGGTAGCTAAATATCTCGAAATAAACCCGGTTTCGGGCGAGATTGTACCCGTGGCTCAGAAACCGGGTAGGGGGCGAAAATCTCGGTTGGGTGGCTAAATATCTCGAAATAAACCCGGTTTCTGGCGAGATTGCACCAGTGGCTCAGAAACCGGGTTTCTCATAAAATCTCGGTTGGGTGGCTAAATATCTCGAAAGAAACCCGGTTTCTGGCGAGATAAATTATCATAAACTTGCCAAAATCTTCTTTCCTTCTTCTTTCTTTCCTTCTTCTTTCTTTCTTTCTTCCTTCCTTCCTTCCTTCCTTCCTTCCTTCCTTATTCCTTCTTCCCTCTTCCTTCTTCCTTCTTCCTTCTTCCTTCTTCCTTCTTTTATAATTAAAACCCCCCTTAAACAAGGAGGGTTTTAGGAATAAAATATGCCAGATTGTCCTTACATCGAAGAACCCAAACCGGCATAAGCACCGTAGAAGAAAAGTGCCACAATGCTCAGAGCACCGAGACCTGCAACAGTAGCTACCAGCCACAAAGGAATTCTGCCACTTTCACTAAACATAGCGATCACCTCACTAATTCACAGCTAAACAAATTGGATTGAACCACAGAGATTAAACTGAAACACCAGTTAGTTAAAGAAATAACTGGAGAACAAAATCCCCAACACAAAAATCAGCAACAAACCCAAATAAAGAGAAGTCCGATTTAACTCTACGGGCTGTTCGTTGGGATTAGGAACGCGCTCAGGCATTGTAAACTCCTATCGTTGAATAAATTGCATTGCTGCGATCGCGCCCAAAAAGAAAATAGTTGGGACACCTAAAGTATGAACTGCCAACCAGCGTACCGTAAAAATCGGATACGAAATTGGCTCATTGTTTGGCGTTCTGCTCGTCATTTTTCCAAATCCTTGTAAAATTACTTGCCAATGAACTGATCTACTTGTTTCTTAGCTTCAAAGCGATCCGAGATAATCGGCACTTGTTCGCGCTGCTCTGTGAAATACTGGTTAGGGCGAGGAGTTCCGAAAGCATCGTAAGCCAAACCCGTTTGCACAAACAGCCATCCAGCAATAAACAAAGCTGGAATTGTGAGGCTGTGAATTACCCAATAACGGATGCTTGTAATAATGTCCCCAAACGGACGTTCTCCAGTTGTACCGGCCATTTAG
This sequence comes from Microcoleus sp. PH2017_12_PCY_D_A, assembly GCF_020738565.1. Lineage (NCBI taxonomy): Bacteria > Bacillati > Cyanobacteriota > Cyanophyceae > Oscillatoriales > Microcoleaceae > Microcoleus > Microcoleus sp. PH2017_12_PCY_D_A. Next base: position 32,624 of record NZ_JAEQCI010000080.1, read on the forward strand.
AATCCTCCTTTCAACAACAAATCGACAGACAATCTCTATTACTATTCTACTATCAAGCAGCTTGCGCTGGACTTTGATATTTAAGTAGAGTACCGCTCGCACCAATCACGAATCCGCGATCGGGGCCCATGAAGACAATCCTGTAAAAATTAGCAGGAACATCTTCAACTTCGCGGTCTTTTTGCCAAGTTTTCCCGCCGTCCAAACTGCACAGCAAATTGCCGCCGCCGCCGGCTACCCAAACTTCATTATCAGTCCGGTAAGCCATGTCTAGCAAACCCCAACTCGCTTTGCGATCGGGAAAAAACGGTTTTCCCCAACCTTCAGCATTTTCGGGATCGCTAAACTGAATCTGACCGCCGCGGGCGAGCATCCACAAACGCCCGTCTTTGGTAAAGCCCATGTTTTGCAAGCGGCGAGAACTATTGCGGTTGTGGGGTTCCCAAGCTTGTTGTCCTGGTTTCCACACGGAGTAGAAATTACCCTTCGAGGATACCGCAACATACTGCCCGTCTTCAGAGCGGTTGATATTGCGAACTACCCCAAAAGAATCCTGCACGACAGCTTTCCAATTTTTGCCGCCGTCAGAAGTCCGGTAAATCGCCCCGACATCCGTCGTCATCTCAGCCGTATTTGGGCCAATCGCCGCGATCGTACTGGGAGAACCTGGTAACTGAGAGCTCAAAGCAATCCGCGTCCAAGACTTACCCTCATCTTCTGTGTGGAGCAAAACCGAAGGCTGACCGACAATCCAGCCTTCGGAACCGGAAAAGCTCACCGACGCAAAACGCGATCTCGGCTCGTCTATATCCAGTCCGATCTGCTTCCAGTTAGTCCCGCCGTCAGTTGTTTCAAACAGAGTCGCCTCGGAACCCACAACCCAGCCGTGATCGGGATTTCCCGTAAAGGCAATATCCTGTAAATTAGCTTCCGTCGGCAAGGAAATCACCTGCCAAGGGTTGTAACTCACAGAACCGATCGTGCTGCAACTCGTACAGATGAGTGCAGCCGCCAATAACATTACAATTCGTTGCCAAAATCTCACAATCGTTTTACTGCAAACCATACATACTAAGTAACAACAAGAAACCAACGACTAAGCCGCCAAAAATCAGCAAACTTTTCTGACCTTCGGTCATGCCGTTCACACCGACACCGTAGCGCTGATTTGCCTTAAATCCGGATACCCCTTCCATCTGACCGAGATTTTGAAACATCGGCTTGCGCGCCGCGCAAACGGGACATACCCAAGTCACGGGCAAATCTTCAAAAGCCGTGCCGGGGGCTATATCAATTTTAGGATCGCCTTTTTTCGGATTGTAGACGTAGCCGCAGGCGCGGCACTCATGCCGATCGAGGGTTTTAGTCTCAGTGGCTGGATCGCTCATAGCTCCAAAAGAGTAGGTCAGCTAATCGTGAAGTACCTCAACTAAACTTCGTTCGAGTTGGGGCTTCCAACTAAAACTCATCTTAGGACGGTCTTATTCGTCTTCGAGGTTTCCCGTTTCAACCGCCGATGCCACGTTAGGGACACCACAAGGGTGTTCGACACAAAGCGTCGATGATGGTCTTACTCAGCGTCCACAGGCAGCCGCCCGTCTTCCACAGGCAGTTACAATATTAGAATATACATTAAAAATTATTGCAGAAGATGGACAATTAATCTCGATCGACTCGTAATTTTAGCTACCCAAAATCTATATAATGTAAAGACAAGTTACAGAACCCTTTCACAGAGGCAGTAATCATTCACCGTGTTTGCACTTAGCGGCTACGAGTATTTTTTAGGCTTCCTGTTAATTTCGAGCCTAGTGCCTATCCTCGCCCTCACGGCGTCTAAGGTACTGCGGCCCAAAAGTCGTCCCTACGACCGACGCACTACCTACGAATCTGGCGTCGAGCCGATCGGCGGAGCCTGGATTCAGTTCAACATCCGATATTATATGTTCGCCCTGGTCTTCGTCATCTTCGACGTAGAGACCGTCTTCCTCTACCCTTGGGCGGTTGCTTTCAACCAGCTAGGACTCTTGGCTTTTATCGAAGCCTTGTTTTTCATCACGATCCTCGTTATTGCTCTTGTCTACGCATGGCGCAAAGGAGCCTTGGAATGGTCTTAAGTTCAGAATCACAAAAATCCCTAATTGTCAATCCGGCAGAGCGCCCGCAAGTCACATCCGAATTATCAGAGAACGTCATCCTAACCACGGTTGACGACATCTATAACTGGGCGAGACTTTCGAGCCTGTGGCCGTTGCTTTACGGCACCGCTTGCTGCTTCATCGAATTTGCAGCTTTAATTGGATCGCGCTTCGACTTCGACAGATTCGGCTTAGTACCGCGATCGAGTCCGAGACAAGCTGACCTGTTAATCACCGCAGGTACAATTAGCATGAAGTACGCCCCCATCTTGGTGCGGCTGTACGAACAAATGCCCGAACCCAAATACGTCATAGCCATGGGCGCTTGCACCATCACGGGCGGAATGTTCAGCGTAGACTCGCCCACAGCAGTCAGAGGCGTTGACAAACTGATCCCCGTAGATGTGTACATACCGGGCTGTCCTCCCCGTCCAGAAGCGATTATTGATGCGATCGTCAAACTGCGAAAAAAAATCGCCAATGACTCAATGCAAGAAAGGGCAAGCTTGCTACCGACTCACCGCTACTACACCAGACCCCACAAAATGAAAGTAGTAGATGACATTTTGGACGGTAAGTATTTGTCAATTCCCGGCCGGATGGCCCCACCGAAGGAATTGACGGAAGCAATGGGAATGCCCGTACCGCCCGCCCTGCTTGCAGGACAAAAACAGGAGGTACCACGTGGCTGAGACAGAATCTGCGATTGTTGAAGCTGGGAAGGTTTCCCAGTGGTTGACTCAAAATGGCTTTGAACACGAAGCTTTGGCGGCTGATAATTTGGGCGTGGAGATATTAAAGGTCGATCGCGACTTTTTAATTCCCATGTCAACAGCACTGTACGCCTACGGGTTCAATTATATGCAGTGCCAGTGCGCCTACGACCAAGGCCCCGGAGAAGATTTAGTTAGCGTCTACCACTTGGCCAAGCTGACAGATAATGCTTCCAAGCCCGAAGAAGTCCGCGTCAAAGTATTCATTCCCCGCTCCGATCCGAGAGTTCCATCAGTCTATTGGATTTGGAAAGCAGCCGACTTCCAAGAGCGGGAATCTTACGATATGTACGGCATAGTCTACGAAGGACATCCGAATCTGAAACGGATTTTGATGAACGAAGATTGGGTAGGCTGGCCGCTGCGGAAAGATTACATTTCCCCTGATTTTTACGAATTGCAAGACGCTTATTAAGGGAGTTTTGTGAGGGCGGGTTTAGAGCATGAAATTTGACTTTTGCAGTCAAGTTTTGTGTAAAACCCGCCCTCTGTTTTTTGGCTAATTAACTGGTTCCTAGGCTCTGCCTGGGAACCAATGTCTAGAGGCTCTGCCTCGCTGGTAAAAATTGGAGGCAGAGCCGATCGATCTGCGTTCCCAGGCAGAAATTTGCCAGTTAAAAACCTCTTGATTCTTGATAAAGCTTAAACTCATTCCCGATCGGTAGGATGGTTGTGTAACCGTTGCAGAATAGGAGTACAGTCCTCTCCTCAAAGAACTTCTCTCGTTGCTTCGTCAACTCTAAACCGACGCAGGTCATCATCCCAAATGACTTTATTGTCTGACCCAAGGCCTTGCAAAAGTAATTTAGCAATTTTATTTGCACCTATCTCAATTGTTTCTTCAGTATGAACAATTTCATAGGATATCTTAAGGCATTTGAGTTCCACTGAACCAAGATTGTCAACCTCAAGTGTAATATTGGACACGTCTACATCATGCTCAACTGCACCTGGCGGCGTACTAACAGAGAATTTCATGTTTCGTTCAACAAAATCGTTTGCTTGAAAGCGCCCCTCTGGAGTATTAAAGAAAACTGGTTGATCGCGCCCTAATCTGTTTAGAGATATACCAAGAGTTTGAAGATCGTTAGCTATCTTCTGTGGATCGTCATCTTGTTTGAACTCAATATGAATCCTTGGCTGCGATGGAACGACCATATTTATATGTATATCAATTTGTCGAAGACGTCCCTCCCAATCAGATTCGCGAAACTCTCTTAGAATGACAAGACCAATCTGCTTACTTTTCGCATAGAGTTCAGCGTCTTTAGTAAATCCATTGCAGGTTACAATATATGCTTCATCCGGGTTAATATCAGCTTTCACACCGTAGAAATTTCGGATAACATCAAGTCCCACTTTATCACCAGAAATATCAAAATCTTTACATTCCACTAAAGTGCGTTGGCGTTTTCCATTGCGTTCGATGGTGACATCTATTTGATGCAAGACTCCAGAGTCGCCTCGCAGTTTGAGATCGTGGATGACTGTACCGCTTTGCTCAAGATCCTTAAAGACAAAAGCAGCAAGCCTTTCATAACGTGTACCGGACTTTGTTGATAAAATCTCAGAATAGAGATCGTGTAGCTCATCGTAACGAGATATTTGCTTAGGCATAATTACTATAAATCAGATGGCAGAGTTATTATTTCTACCGTTGCTTGTCTTCTCACCCTGACTTAGTATTCTTCCAACAGGAGTTAGACCGTGAGGAATCGGCATAATTTCCGCACCTTTATATTATATACTAAAAGTTCACATTCTAACTCTCTAAACTTGAAATCTACACCGAATAATACCAAACATGATATAACTTAGGTCACTCATAAATAGAGATTAAATCGCGTCATAACCCACCAATATTCATTAAAAGTATATGTTCATAAATTCTGCAAGACTTGCTATATGACCACTTTGACCGTAGAAATCCTTTGTTCTGAGGCCGCAATATTCTCAGCCGCAGAGTCTCAACACCCGGAACCTCTGCTTTACGGCATCACAGACGGAAAGGCTGTTGGGACATATTTGGAGCAAAAGTTCAGACTCTATCTCAAGCAGCAATATGAATTTATAGATGGCAATTCAGCAAGCGGCATCGATTTCCCAGGGATATTGGTTGACGTGAAGGTAACAAGCGTTAGGCAACCGCAGTCGTCATGTCCTTTCAAATCTGCAAGGCAAAAGATTTTTGGGCTGGGATATTCACTGATTATCTTTGTTTATGAAAAGACAGACAACAGTACGATCCGAACTGCAACGCTGAATATTTTGCATACAATTTACGTGAGTGCCGAAAGAACAGCAGATTTTCAAATGACCCGTGGAATTCGCAATATTTTAGACAATGAAGGCAACAAAGATGATTTGCTTGCTTTCATGTTTGACAAAAATCTGCCTGTTGACGAAATTGAAGCAGGTAACATTGCAGACGAAATACTGAGAAACCCACCATTGCAAGGGTTTTTGACCATTTCTAATGCGTTGCAATGGCGACTTCAGTATGGAAGAGTCATTGAGCGTGCCGGACAATAGGAAGGCGTGATAGCAGTTTACAGATTTAACTCATGAGTTCCAACGATCGCAAAACCAAACTAGAATACGGCGATTTTCAGACACCGCCAGCATTAGCACAGATGGTGTGTAGAAAATTGAGAGAACTTGATATTAACCCCAAAATCATCATTGAGCCAACTTGCGGCCTAGGTAATTTCATTCAAGCTGCTGCAAATTCCTTTCCATCCGCTAGTAAGATTATCGGAGTTGAAATAAATCAAAATTACTTAAAAGAATTCAGAGCAAAGCATCAATTGTTACAGGATGAGAGATGTGAAGTTAAGCACGGAGATTTTTTTGAGTTTGACTGGACATCATTAATCAACCATTTTAATCATAGGGTGCTGGTACTTGGCAACTTTCCTTGGGTGACAAACTCGCAACAAGGAACTATTGGCAGTGAAAATTTGCCTAAAAAAAGTAATTTTCAAAAGCACACTGGCTTAGATGCACTAACAGGTAAAAGTAACTTCGATATCTCAGAATGGATGCTGATTAAAGCGATCCACTGGTTGCAAAATCGTGACGCCACTCTGGCAATGCTTTGCAAGACTTCCGTGGCCAGAAAGTTATTGAGTTACATTCATTCAAAAAAACTTAATCTCGCTAGCTGTGCAACTTACAAAATAGATGCTAAAAAGTATTTTGATGCAAATGTTGATGCCTGTCTGTTATTCTGCAAGTTTGACTTAAGTTCACAAAACTATTTCTGCGATGTATTTAGCAGTTTAGAAAGTTCTGACTGCCATCGAATCGGATATCACAACAATCTCCTGGTTAAAGATATAGATTCTTTTAAGAAATCGAGTAATTTATATGCTGTAAAGTCAGGTACGAAATGGCGATCGGGTGTAAAGCACGACTGCTCGAATGTGATGGAGTTTCGGAAAAAGGATAATTTATTGGTCAATGGATTTGGGGAAGCTGTCGAGCTTGAGGAAACTTATCTATTTCCGCTGTTTAAAGGATCTGATGTTGCTCAAAATCGCATTAATGCTACGGATCGATATATCCTCGTTACTCAAAAATTCATCGGTGAATCAACCGAAAATATCAAAACTCTAGCTCCTAAAACCGGACGTTATCTAGAGAAGTGCGGGCAATATCTAGATAATCGGAAAAGCAAAATTTATCAAAATAACCCTCGCTTTTCGATTTTTGGAGTAGGCGATTATAGCTTCCAACCTTGGAAAATTGCGATTTGCGGGCTTTATAAAAAATTGGATTTTAGGTTAATCGGTGAAATAGCTAATAAACCTGCAATCTTCGATGATACTGTTTACTTTCTCAGCTTTGACAGCGAGAGAGTTGCACGTCAAACTTTTGAGCTTTTGAATTCACCGACAGCAATTAACTTTTATTCATCGATCGTATTTTGGGATGAAAAGCGCCCGATTAAATCTAGTATCTTAAATTGTCTGAATCTGGCACTGCTGGCAGATTTGGAATATTTAACCGCAGATGCACGCAGATAAACGCAGATGATTACAGTTAGATGTTGATTTTTCCAGGGAGATTGCAGAGGGCTATTTCCGACCAAAAACATAAAAAGTGGTGATATCGTTCCAAATTCCTTGTTCGGTTTGCAATGCTTCTAATTCAGCCTCAAACTCAGCCTTAGCTTGCGCTAATTGCTCGGTTGAAAGTGTTGACAAAGGCGGCGGATACTGTCCGGGAGCCGGATGAGAACTTCCCGCCCACATTGCTTTTGCTTTTTCCAAACTGATATAGCTACCATCTTGCTCAATTTTAATCTCTACATCCTCAAATCCTGCTTGTTCGAGCAAAGTGCGGCACTTTTCAACAGTACCTGTGGGTTTGCTCATATTGAAGGAAATGCCGTATTTTTCAGCGATTTTCTGCGTTACAACTCCCCCCACAAAAGCGGTATCGGCGAAGGCATGAATTCCCAAGATTCCGCCTGGTTTGAGAAATGTGTGCCAGTGAGTGAGTGCTGCGTGCAGATCCGACATCCAAATGAAAGCTGAAGAGCAAAAAATGCGTGAAGCGAAGCTATCCCGTAGGGAATCGCAACTATTACCTGGAAAGTCTAGATTTTCGGCATCCGCCAGCACAAATTCTGTATTGTTGAGATTTAATTCTAGAGCTTTGTTTCTGGCTACAGCAAGCATTCCAGGCGAAATATCTATGCCAATAACCCGACCTTCAGAACCGACAATTTGAGCGGCTGCGATCGCCACATGACCTGTTCCCGTTGCAATGTCTAAAACCTGCTGACCGGAACTAACTTGCCCGTATTCTACCAGACGGCGAGCAATTTGTAAATGCCAATCGCTATTATCATAGGTTTGACTTCTGCGGGTGTACAAATCTGCTATTTCTTGCTTGTATTTATCTAACTTAGGTTGGTTGTTCATCAATGTTTCTTCCTTCTTCCTTCTTCCTTCTTCCTTCTTCCTTCGGCTATAACTTCAATCATTCCGCAAAGCTGCGATCGGATCTAAGCGAGCGGCATTCCGAGCCGGCAATACTCCTGCTAATAAGCCTACGGTAAAAGATAGCCCAAAACCCGCTGCGATCGACCATACTGAAATTACAAACGGAAATTTGAACGCTGTCGCGGCCCCAAAGGCGATCGCAATTCCCAACCCAATACCCGACGTACCCCCCACCACGGATACTAACACAGATTCCGCCATAAATTGAATCAGAATTGCTGCATTAGTAGCGCCTACCGCTTTGCGAATCCCGATTTCCTTAGTGCGCTCCACCACAGACACCAACATAATATTAGCAATACCGATGCCGCCAACTACCAAAGAAATTCCGGCGATCGCTCCCACCATAACCGTAAATAAACCTATCACATTGCTGAAAGTATTAACGATCTCAACTTGATTGACAACTCGAAAATCATCCGGTTGCGGCGGATAAATATTGTGGCGCAAGCGCAGGATATTTTCCACTTGAAATTGAGCGTCCGCTAAATCCGCTTCGCCGGCAGTTTCCAACCAAAAACCCGAGATTGCAATCCCCGCTAAAGAATTTCTTCCCACAATCCGCGAAGACATATTTTTTAGGGGAATATACACTCGATCGTCCTGATCGGTTCCCCCTACAGACCCCTTGCTTTCCATCACTCCAATGACCTTGTAGCGCCCTCCCTGAATGCGAATATCCGCCGATAGCGCATTAGCTCCGGCTCCAAAAAGTTCGTCCCGCACCTTAGAACCGAGGACAACTACTGGCTCGGCGGCATTCAATTCATCCTCGTTAAAAAACCGTCCTTCTTGGGGTTGAATGTTCTTGACATCGGGATAGTTTAAATCTGTTCCCAAAATCGAAGTAAATGAATTTTGTCCGCCGTAAACGACTTGCACTTGGCGCTGCAAAAAAGCGGTAATTGCTTTGACTGCTGGAGCTTGTTTGGCGATCGCCCTAGCGTCATCCCAAGTCAGGGTAGTAGCAGAACCGCTTCCCTGACTGACACCGCCCGATCGCGAAGCGCCGGATAACACTAACAGCACATTTGTACCCAAAGCTTTTAACTGTTCTTCTGTTGATTTTTGCACTCCCTGTCCCACGGAAGTAATGGCAATTACCGAAGATATCCCAATAATTACGCCCAGCATAGTTAAACTGGTACGCAATTTGTTGTTCCACAGCGCCTCTGTCGCCATGAACGCGATTTGAACGTTTGAGATTTTGTTAATATCGGGGCGAGTCTTTAATTTCATTTGGTAATAGGTAATAGGTAATAGGTAATTGGTAATTGGTAATTGGTAATTGTCAAGCACTAATACGAGGCACGATCCGCCGGGGGTTGAAACCCCCGTCTCATAGCTAAACTCGGTTGAAACCGACTGAAAATTCGTCTGGTGATGCAGCCAGAAACGATATGATTTGTGGCACGATCCGCCGGGGGTTGAAACCCCCGTCTCATAGCTAAACTCGGTTGAAACCGACTGAAAATTCCTCTGAAACTGATGTGTATATCAACTAACTCTTCAGTCCTCTTTCAGAGGACTTTCGCTATGAGACAGGGATTTCAATCCCTGGCGGACTCTGCGACGAACCAACTAGCCCCGACTGCGCGGACTAACTATTAACGCAAACGAGTTCCACCACCCGGTTGCAAACCGGGAATTCCGCCCGATGAGGGATTTTGGGTTCTAGGCCGCAATCCGGGAGGGAAACTAATAAACACTTTTTCATTTCCTTTCAAACCCGATCGCACTTCAGTCTTGTCATCCACCGTCATACCAGTCTTAATCGGCATAAAAGCAGGTTTCCCATCTTCTCCACCCGGAACAAACACCCCCGTTTCCTTTTGTTGGCGGACAATTGCCGCCGTCGGGACTACCAAAACATTTTTGAGCTCGCCGGCTTTAAACTCCACATTTACATTCATTCCCGATCGCAGCATTTGTTTGTCATCATTAATAATTGCCGCTTTTACTTCAAAACTTGTCACATTTTGCTGGACGATCGACTGAGGCGAAATTTGACTGACTTTACCTGCAAAAGTCTTTCCCGCAAAAGCATCGGCTTGAATAGACGCAGCCTGCCCGATCCGAATCTCAGCAATATTAGTTTCTGCTACGTTTGCTACTAATTGATTTTTTGAAGCTAAGGACAAAATCGAAGAAGAAGTCGCTGAAGAAACCGCACTTCCCGCCGTCGTGGGAGTCACAAAAGCGCCCGGATCTGCGTATTTGCGGGTGACAGTGCCGCTGAAAGGAGCCCGGAGTACGGTGTCGTTTATCAGGGCTTGAACGCTTTGCAGGCTGCCTCTAGCAGAGAGAACTTGGGCGCGGGCTTGGGCGATGTCTTCCGGGCGGGAACCGGCTTCTAGCAGCGCCAAAGCTTGCTGTTTTTGCTCCAATGCGGCCCGCCCCGCAGCGATGTCTTCGGGGCGTGCGCCCGATCGCACCACCGACAAAGCCTGCTGTTTTTGCTCCAATGCGGCCCGCCCCGCAGCGATGTCTTCGGGGCGTGGGCCCGATCGCGCTAGGGCCAAAGCTTGCCGTTTTTGCTCCACGGCGGCCCTTGAAGCTGCGATTTCTTCCGGGCGTGCACCGGATTTGAGCAAAGCTACAGCTTGTTCGGCTTGTCTGACTTGCGTCCCAGTTCGATCGCGCGCGGTGCGGGAATTGTTGACAATTTGCAAAGCAATCGCCCCGGCCGCATAGAGTTCCTGATTTCTCTGAAAGTCTTCCTCTGCTTGATTTCTGGCGTATTCGGCATCTCTGAGTTTAGCGGTTGCTTGGGCGATGTCTTCAGCCCGATTGCCCTTGAGCAACTTTTGTAAATTTGCCTGTTGTTCGGCTAATTGTGCCTCGGCGGCGGCAACGTCTTGGGTTCGATTCCCGTTGAGCAATTTTTGCAGCGCTGCCTGTTGTTCTGCCACTTGTGCCTCAGCTACAGCAACGTCTTGGGTGCGATTGCCGTTGAGCAATTTTTCCAGACTTGCCTGTTGTTCTGCTAAAACTGCCTCAGCCGCAGCAATATCTTGGGTGCGATTCCCGTTGAGCAATTTTTGCAGGTTTGCTTCGGCGGCTGCGAGTTGTCCGCGAGTTTGGGTAAGTTGGCCTTGGAGGTTGGAGTCGTCCATGTAGGCGAGAATCTGCCCTTTTTCAACTTTGTCTCCTTCCTTGACAAGCAAACTTTTGAGCATTCCTGAAGTTTTGGGGCTGACGTTAACGGAACGTTCGGGCACAACTGTACCGTTTGCCGAAATTGTAATCGGCAGGTTCACCCTTTCGACAGCAACGGTTTTTTCCTTGCGCCTGGTTTCGCGGCGCTGTTTGACGGAGAGTTGGCTGTAAGCTGTGTAGCCGGCTCCTGCCAGCATTCCGGTGGCTAGGAGCCCGCTCAGCCAGGGAGTTATCCCTTTTTTAATCTGAAAGTTTTTTATGAAATACATATAATTTAGACCTGATGGGTCTGTCTAGAATTTAGACCGATCGGGAACAGAAAAGGTTCAAGTTAAGTCTGATTAAGTTTTTTTGGTGGTGCCGTTGTGTGGCAGGAGTCTTCGGATAATTAGGACATCAGCTACGATTAATCTAAAATCTCGATCGATGAGGAACGCAGACATGAGCATTCAATTAGAGTTGCCGCCGGAGTTAGAAAGTCAACTGTCTACTGAAGCTTTGCGGGTCAACCTACCTTTATCTGAATATATCTTACGTGTTTTATCGATCGGAAAAGTTCTGAGCAACCCACCTAAAACAAAAGCAGAACTTGTTGCTTATTGGCAAAGTGAAGGAGTCATCAACTCACGACCTGATATCACCGATAGTCAAGAATATGCTCGAAAGCTGCGCCAGAGGGCCGAAACACGGACACAAACATAAGAAACGCTATGTACCTTTTAAATATCGACCTTACATCGGAGCAGTCAAATTATAGTGATTTTACCTGCCAGCCATCAACACCTGTTCAGCAGTCAGTTTTAAATCTGGGAAAGTTAGAGAGACAATGGTTTGATTGCCCCGAATCTGCTGAATTTGATATTCCCCATTCACTAAAGTGCAGATTGAGAGGGTGGGTTGTTTGGGCTTCCCAATGTGTTGAGTACCGCCCAATCCTGCGTAGTCTGCAATCCAATATTCAGGAATACCTAAAACTGCGTAGTCTTCGACTTTACGAGAATAGTCATTTTGCCAGTTACTACTAACAACTTCCGCCACAAATTTAATCGAACTGCCCAGTGTTAGAATCGACTCACCAGACCAAAGCAGTTCTTTAGTAAGTTCATCGCGATCGACAACTGCAACATCAGGTCGAAATGCTGTCATACCAATATTTGAAGGGCGCAATAGTCCCCGCTGAAGGACAAACCAAGGTAAGCCTGTTCCGTCGATCTGGACACATATTTTTGTGGTAATGAAGGCTGCAACCTCCTCATGAGGGCCTGTGGGTTCCAAGTCGAATACCTCTCCATCGATCAGCTCATAGCGATTATCGCCACCATAACGGGCGATAAACTCGTCAAAGCTGAGTGGTTTCTGTTGTATTGGTTGGTCGATCGCAATGGTCATAGCTCAACTTAGCCCAATCAATTCCTTTAGTCTATCAGATGGACAAACTGGTTAGATCGATCGAACTTTTCACAAGTTCGATCGCCCATTTCCTCCTTAACAAACAGCAGCCACGCCCAACTCTGTAATCGCCGCCTCCGGGCCCACCAAAGAAATATACGGTTCGACGAAGTATTTGTGAGCAGCTTCCCGAGCTTCCGCAGTTGTAACTGCTGCAATTTCTGCTTGGAATTCCTGGTCAAATTTAATTCCCAATTCCAGAATTTCGTACCAGCCTAAAACTTGGGCAATTTGCGAATTAGTTTGTTTTCCTAAAGCATATTGACCGAGCATTTTATTCTTGCAAGCTTGCAATTCTTCCTCGCTTAGTTGGATGTTGGCGAGCCGATCGACCTCAGTCCGCAATCCTTCAAAAGCAGTCACCGTATTTTCCGGCGCCGTACCCATGTACGCGACAAACTGAGCCGTGTCCAGGCGCGTCGCGTAGAGCGCGGAAACGTCGTAAGCCAAGCCCCGCTTTTCCCGCAATTCCACAAACAACCGGCTCGACAAACCGTTACCCAAATAGGTATTGAGCAACTTAATTGCTGCGTAGTCGGGATTTTTGACCGAGGGTGCGAGGTAGCCCAGCATAATCACTGATTGCTGGGTTTCTTGCGCTTTAGCCACGGATTGCGGGGAGGCTGTGAGGGGGGGAACGGTTAAAGTTGGCAGGGGTGTTAAAGGCGCTTTCCAGTCTTCAAACGTGCGATCGATCAGGGCGATCGCATCTTCGGTAGATATTCTGCCGGCTACCGAAATAACTACGTTGTCGGGACGGAAATAGGTTTTGTGGAACTGTTCGAGCTCGTTTCTGGTGAGCTTTGACATCGTAGCTTCCGTGCCCAAGGTAGAGAAAGCATAGGGATGATCCTTGTACATCGCGTGCCGCAATTGCTCGAAGGCGATCGAAAACGGTTGTTCTTGTTGCGATCGAATTGCTGATATGGCGATGCGGCGTTCGAGTTCCACTTCCGCTTCCGGGAAAGTGGGCGATCGCAGCAATTCCGCAGCCAACTCCAAAATGTCTTGAAAATCCGCAACAACCGTCTTCAAACTCACTAAAAAGTAATCTGTAGTCGAGTCGGTACTCAGTCTCGCTCCCACCGATTCTACACGTTCGGCAATTTCCAGCGAAGACAGGCGATCGGTTCCCTTAGTCATTACCGCCGACAGCAAGTGACACAATCCTGCTTGTTCCGGCTGTACGCAGCGGCTACCGGCGCGCAGGAATATCCTAGCTGCAATAATATCTGCTGCTGGATTTTCTGATGCTAAGACAACCATACCGTTGTCTAAAACCGTGCGCTGAATTTCATTTTTCATCATTAATTTAGTTAGTAATTGGGAATCGGTAATAGGGAATCGGTAATGGGTAATTGGTAATTGATAATTACTCGATCGCCATTTTGCTATTTTCCATTTGCATTTTGGTCTGCGGTCAGACTTAGTAGGGCTTGACGCACAATATCTAAATGTAACAAAATCTACCTGTAGGGTGCGCACTGCGCACAAAAAACCCTGACGCACAACGTCTAAATGTAACAACATCTATCCCGTAGGGTACACACTGCGTATAGAAAACCCCCGAAAAACGCCAAACATCTATCCGGTACAAAAAATATTTATTTCATCCATTTAAGGGTCAGTCAACCGATGCGGTGCGCATTGCGCACCCTACAAGCTCACTGGTGGTAGTAACCAGTAACAACTAACCAATAACAACTAACCAATAACTAAACTGGCTTGAGCGCCACAGCCGCGTAGCGCCGGGGTGAGAGATATTGTTGAGCTAGACGCTGGAGGTCTGATGGCTTAAATGACTGAATCCTGGTAGGATAGCTGAGCGCTAATTCGGCAGTGGCGATCGTACTGTAATATCCGTAAAGACCCGCTAACTGTCCCGGCGTTTCGAGGGAGAAAGCAAAGTCGTTGCACAGCAAACGCTTGCAGCGCATCAGTTCTGCCTCCGAAACCGGCTCAGATTGCAGTTCCCAAAGCCGATCGCAAATCCGAGCTTCCACCTGTTCTAGATCCTTCGCTTCCAAGACTGCACTAATCGTAAACAAACTCGATTCCCGCTGTAGCGAGAAAGAGCTTTCGATCGCCTGTACCAATTGTAATTCTTCCCGCAGTTGGCGGACTAAACGCGAAGTCCGCCCATCTGCGAGCAACACAGAGATCAAATCCAAGCCGCAAGCATTTTGCAAGTGTTCAACTCCCGGCCCACTCCAGGCCATCATCAGCCGCGCTTGTTCCAATCGGGGGAGGCGGAGTTCCTGACGGCGAATTTCTACTAGCGGCGGTTCGGCTTCGGCGACAAATTTAGGACAATCCCATCTGTCAGAAAACTGCTCGAATGCTTGGAGGGTGATATCTCGGGCTTGTTCTTCCTCAATTCCCCCGACTATCACCACAGTCATATTTTCCGGTTGATAGTGCTCTCGGTGAAAACACCGCATTTCGTGGGGAGTGCGCGACATCAGCAATTCTTCCGTCCCCAGTACCGATCGCCTGTAGGGATGCTGCTGGTAAACTGTTTCCATCATTGCTTGGAAACCGAGCCAATCGGGGTCATCTTGAGCTTGACGGATTTCTTCGAGCACCACATCTCGCTCGCGATCGAATTCCGCATCCGGAATCGAAGCGCGCAGCAGCAATTCTGCTAGCGGCTGCGCCGTTTCTGCTAAATAATCGGCCCGGGCGTTGACATAAAAATGGGCGTAGTCGTGACTTGTAGCTGCGTTGGCGACACCGCCGCGATTTTCGATTACCTGGTCAAATTCTCCAGGGGCGATCGCATCCGTCCCTTTAAATATCATGTGTTCCAGAAAATGAGCCATTCCCGACCAAGAATCCGGCTCCTTCGTAGCGCCAGCCTTCACCCACACGTCTAGCGCAACCACCGGTGTGGCCTCTAGGCGCTGGTGAATGACCGTTAACCCATTGTGCAGCTTCCAGACATTGGCTGGGAACTCTAAAGCAGCGAGCAGTTGAGACAAGCTAGTTATTCTTAAACTTCAGTTAACTTCGGCTTCAACTATAGTAGCGCTTTACTGATGTGCGATCGGGATTAATTGATACAAAAGTCAGTTGTCAGTTGACTGTTGACTGTTGACTGTTGACTGCTGACTGTTGTCAGCGGGCTGTTGTCAGTCGGCTGTGGGCTGTTGTCATTCAGGAAGTAATTTTTGCTTTGTTTCAAACAGCCTCAAATTACTACCATTTTTTCGCTCAAAAGTCAATAGCTTGCGCGGGTGATCAATGAATCAGTCGGGAGAAAGAGGAAGTTATCAGAATATTTCAATAAATTAAAAGATGTAAGAACACTAAAAACATCGAGAGGAGAAACGACAGATGGTAGCTACCCTAGAAGATACCAAGCGCCAAGCGATCGCGATGAAATTAGCAGACATGAAAGCGCTGCAAAACCTGCTGATCGCCAACGAGCAATTGTTCATCAATTCCTGCAACGACTCCGAACTGTGCGATCGCTTCCGGGATATGCTGGAGGACGATCGCAAAAACATGGGCGTATTGGAAACCACCATCATCCAATACGGGATTCAAGCTGAACCGAAAGAAACCACCACAAAAATGATTAAAGAAGTTCAGAAACTCATGGAAGGTTCTGAACTCACAATGTTTGAAAAAGTCGGTCAGCACGAACTGCTCAAACACAAACAAACAATGGCCGGCTTGTTAATTCACAAAGCCGCTCAAGTAGTTGGCGCCGACATCGAAGCCGCCATTACTCCCCTCAACACAGTTAACTTTGAAAACCGCGCCCACCAAGAACAACTCAAAGGAGTTCTCGAAATTTTAGGAGTGCGCGAACTCACCGGAAAAGACCCCGATCAAGGCGTGTGGGCCCGCGTCCAAGATGCAATGGCTGCGATGACCGGCATCATCGGCGGTGCAGTTACCCGCACCAAAGAAGAGATGAACATCACCGAAATCATCGCAATGGATCACCGCAAAGTCGATACCCTATTTATGGAAATCGAAAAAACCGACGATCCTCAAAAACTGCAAGAATTCTTCGGTCAACTTTACAAAGACTTAAGCGTTCACTCAGAAGCCGAAGAACAAATTGTTTATCCCGCAGTTCGCAGCTACTACGGCGATACTCAAGAACTGTACGACGAGCAAGCACAAATGAAGCAGATGCTCGCCCAAATCAAGGCTCTCAACCCGAGTTCTTCTGATTTCAAAGGTCAACTGCAACAGCTCAAAGCAGCCGTTCAGGATCACGTCAAGCAAGAAGAAAACGATATGTTCCCTCAAATTCGCCGCAACCTGAGCGAAGCACAAATGGAACAAATGGCTACTCAATTTAAAGCAGCCAAAAGCACGATCCAGCAAGAAATGGCTAAGATGAGCTAATTCAGCAGCCCGCTAATTTCCACTCTAGCAAAACTAGAGAATAGCTAAACTGCAACCTATCAATCCCGCTACCTTGGGTGGCGGGATTACTGTTTTGTCAAAACTCACCAATCTTTAATAAGAGGACTGAAGTCCTGACTGCAAACCAGGTTCGTAGTGAGGACTTTAGTCCTTTCTTTCTTTATTTCTTTCTTTCAATAAGAGGACTGAAGTCCTCACTACAAACATTAGGTTCGTAGTGAGGACTTTAGTCCTTTCTTTCTTTCTTTCTTTCTTTCTTTCTTTCTTTCTTTCTTTCTTTCTTTCTTTCTTTCTTTCTTTCTTTCTTTCTTTCTTTCTTTCTTTCTTTCTTACTGAAGTCCTCACTACAAACCTTGAGTTCGCAGTCAGAAATGCAAGTCCTGTGTTTCTATCCGTTAATTACAGAGCCGCCGTTGGGATGCAAAATTTGACCCGTCATGTAAGACGAATCTTTAGAAGCTAAAAACACGTAACTGGGAGCAACTTCATCGGGTTGACCGGGGCGTCCCAAGGGCGTGTCTGCACCAAATTTTGCCACTTTTTCTTCGGGGAAAGTTGCAGGAATTAGCGGCGTCCAAATCGGGCCGGGAGCGACTCCGTTGACGCGAATTCCTTTTTCAGCTAAACTTTGAGACAAAGAGCGAGTAAAGGCAACAATTGCTCCTTTTGTGGACGAGTAATCTAACAATTGTTCGTTGCCTTTGTAGGCCGTGACTGAGGTAGTATTGATAATTGCACTGCCTTCTTTGAGGTGTTTTAGAGCGGCTTTGGTGAGGTAAAACATTGAGAAGATATTGGTGCGGAAGGTGCGCTCTAACTGTTCGGCGGTGATGTCTTCGATGCTTTCTTGGGGATGCTGTTCGGCGGCGTTGTTGACGAGGATGTCGAGGTGGCCGAATTCTTTTACTGTTTGTTCTACAAGGTTTTGACAGGTGCTTTCAGAGCCGATGTCTCCGGCTAGGGAAATGCAGCGGCGGCCGAGTTGTTCGATCGCCCCTTTAGTCTGGTTAGCATCTCCATCTTCGTTGAGATAGCCGATCGCCACATCCGCCCCTTCCTTAGCAAATGCAAGAGCCACGGCGCGCCCGATACCGCTATCTCCGCCGGTAATTAAGGCGACTTTGCCGCGCAATTTGTCGCTGCCGCGATATTCGGATGCGAAGGAATCAGGTGCAGGCGTCATCTGCGCTTCGACGCCCGGTTGCTGTTCTTGATGTTGAGCCGGATTAGTTTGTTGTTGAGTTGGCATAACATATTCCTCTAAGTTCTACCTCTATAAATAAAGGTTTTCTGAGGGCGGGGAATCGTTCTTTGTGCCGATCGCAGTCTACTACTAAAGACAGTTTGTGCGATCGGCACAAAAGTAAACTGCACGCCAAAACAATGTTTGACGTGCAGTTTAAACTAGGTAATTACTAATAGTTGAGTTTCAAACTAGAAACCCAACTTCAGATTAGAACACTTGGATTGGAGCAGGAGCAGCCAACAGCCAATCCTCAGACTTATCTTGTGTAGTTGCAAAAGTCAGCGAACTCGCTGTTCTCAATGCCTCAAGATCGTCAAAGTTGGTCACAACTCCACTCGGTGCGAGCAAGGCATCGACGCTGAGCGCCTTCACCACAGCATCGGTTGAACTGCCGCCGTCCGTCAAAAGATCGGGGCTAGCAGCCGCCACACCGGTGCCGCCAATCAACGGATCTAATTCCTCAGTAGCAGTTGTTATTGAGCTCGCTGTGCGAGTTGCCGGCGAAGGCACAGTATTGGGGCCCGGCACGTTAAAGCTAACAGGATTAGGGCCAGTGCGGATCGGGAACGGGTTGGGAACGTTCGGATCGTCGAAAACTTCCAAAACCGAGTAAGTGGCCGGGAACAAATTCGGGAATAGAGCAATCCCTTGCGCGTCCGTTCTTACCAAAGGCTCAGTGGCGGCATCGTAACGATTGTTCCGGTTCAAATCCAAAGTAAATGGAACATTAGCAAGACGCGGTTCGCCCGAATCTTGTACGCCGTTGCGGTTGTCGTCTCGGAATTTTGGAACTAACAAATCATAGCGACGAGAGTTACCAATCAAAGCGCAAGTAAAGGTTTGATTGGGGCCCAAAACGATATTGAGCGGTTGAGTCGTCTGGAAGAAACCAGGAGGAGGTACTTCTCGCAGGTTGTAAGTACCGGGACGCAAATTTCTGAAAGCAAAAGTACCAAACTGATCGCTAGTGGTAGTTGCTTCCCCTGCATCCAGGGCGCCGTTGTTATTGGTATCGAGAAAAACAGTAACGCCGCTAATCGCCGGTTCGTTTCCGTCTCGATAGCCATTCAAGTTAAAGTCCTCGAATTTGCAACCAGTGATGTTGCTATTGGGCGTGTTGGCAAAAGTAACGTTAGCGTCCTGAGTGCCTAGAGTTACCGGAACACCAGCAGTTGTCGAAGCCGAGAAACCAGCCGGTACGACTTCCCGCACCGTGTAATTGCCCAGTTGCAAGTTGGTAAATGCTCCTCTTCCTTGAGCATTCGTCTGTATTTGTTGTTCTCCGGCGTCAGGAGTGCCATTATTGTTGGTGTCTAGGAAGACAGTGACACCGCTAATTGGTGCTTCACCCTGAATAGGCTCGAAGCGACCGTTTCCGTTCAGGTCATTGTATTTGAATACAGTGATGTTAGGTAGAGTGTTTCCCACACCAGAATTACTTCCATTCCCAGTATTAGCTCCCACAGGAGTAAAGATAACTGCTGGTGAGGGGTTAGTCGCTGGGAAAGGTAAAGGCGTGTTGGCAAAAATCGGCCGTTCGCCAGTTGCCGCGATCGATCTTTCCCCAGCCTGTTGAACGCCGTCGCGGTTGGTATCTACAAACTTAGGGTCGTTTGGTTTGAGTGTGTAGGTTGAATCTGTTACTAAGATCGGTTGCTCTCTGCTGATCGTACCCTGGAACCGTGCTTGCGGGCCTGGTGCCGAAACCAGAGCGGGGTTAGGAGTAGTTGCCACTGGAGCATTGAGGTTGCCTGGGGCACCGCCACCGGGCAGTGTCGCTGGAAAAATTTCCAAGACAGAGTAATTGGCAGCTCTCAAATCCCTGAAGGTAGCAACTCCGTTTACATCAGTGATAGCGATGGGTTCTGAGGCTTGATCCCAGCGACCGTTACCGTTCAAATCTAAAATGAAGGGTACGTTAGCAATCGGGGGTTCAAAAACTCCATTGACCACATTTCGCGTGCCACTGCGGTCAACGTCCCGAAATTTGTTAATTTCAATTTGATACAGCGGAGTGTCGCCAACTTGAGCGCAGGCAAAAGTTTGACCGGCGGCTACCGTTACGTCCAGTACGGGAATGTTGTTGGGTGGGGTGCTTTGGGGGAAATCTCTTTCTAGGGGTTCTCCGTTGATGCCGTTGACTCGTTCTTCCCGAACTCTGTATGTTCCAGGTGTTACATTAAACGACCACGCACCATTTTTGTCTGTTAATGTGTTAAGTTCCCCTGGATCTAATCGGCCGTTGGGGACGCTACCGTTGCTGCCATCAAGATATATCCTGACATTTTTAATGCCCGGTTCATTCCCGTCTCGAAAGCCGTCGGCATCTATGTCTAAGTATTTGCATCCAACAATCCGGCTGCCCACAAGCTGGGTGTTGCCAAAGAAAACGTTGGTGTTTGTGTTTCCAACAGTGACAGCGAGGGGATTCGGAGTCGTGGTACGGAAACCAGCCGGTACTGTTGTTTCTGTGACTACGTAGTTGCCAGGAACCAGATTTATGAATGAGAATGCTCCGTTAGCGTCTGTAAGGACGGAGACATCCCCTGCATCTAATCGGCCGTTGCTGCCGATCGCAGGTTCGAGGAGAATGGGGATATTTGCCAGACCTGGTTCATTTGCCTGTCTGATGCCATCCGCGTTCAAGTCATTGAACTTGATACCTAAAATTGCCGGGCCGGTGTTCCCAACCTGTAATTGCTGGGCAATCCGCTCTTCGCTAGTTAAATCTGCCATGATTTCTCTCCTTCACACCTAAATCCACGTAAATTACAGACTACTGTATGGGTTTGTCAATAGCTGAGTAGTTTTTGCTAGTCGCTGACAATTGCCACTCGATTTTACATACGTCTGTGCTTGAGGTAATGTTCCCCATCTCACACAACAATGCCTCAAGCTTTGTCGCTGGCCAGTATATCAGGTTTTGAAGAGCCCTGGCAATTTGAGGGCAACATCTTTAAGATTTGCACGCCTTCTCTCTCCGTACATACTTGCTGGTTTGAGCTTTAAAAAGGTCTTGATTGAGTGTCCCCCCCGATCGCAAGTCGGGTGGCATCGTTCAGGTTTGTCATCGTTCGCTGTGAAGAGACGATCGCAGCCTCTGGGATTGCCTCGAAACAACAAGCTTTAGACCGATCGAACTACCGGACTGGATCTGATTTGCTTTGCCTGAAAATATGCCGGTCGGGGTTAGGGGAACTGTCTGATAGTTTCTGACTTACGCTCAATGCTACAGCCTCTGAAATATTGCACCCAATATACAACAAGCCAGCTTCGGGGTTCCCGGAACTTACGCTT
The DNA here is from genome assembly GCF_020738565.1 of Microcoleus sp. PH2017_12_PCY_D_A. NCBI lineage: Bacteria > Bacillati > Cyanobacteriota > Cyanophyceae > Oscillatoriales > Microcoleaceae > Microcoleus > Microcoleus sp. PH2017_12_PCY_D_A. The sequence goes on from NZ_JAEQCI010000080.1 coordinate 54,084, forward strand.
GAGTGTTGGAGGTTGCCAAACAATAGGGTATCACGAGATCGCCCTTTAACCTCTTGCTGATTTTTATCTGCTGTTTGGGATGGGGGGCGATCGACCTTGATTGAAACCTAAATCACCGACCCGAACGAGTTTCCCAGATTCCAATTAATTAATTCATTTCTATTGACAAATCCACCGATTTGTGTATTTTGCTCCCAGCCGGCATTCTGTTGCCCAAAGTTAGGAAGATTGCCTAAATTCGCGACAGGTCGATCGAGCAAAAGATCGCTAATTTGATAACTATCGCGGGTCGCGAACGAAAGCAAGCTATCCGCCCCAAGATTACCCGCAACTTCCGGCCCGGCATAGCTGCTAGCATCCGCCTGTTGGTCGCCATTTAAGGATTTAGCCGATGGCTTACGCCCCGCTACGCTACGACTTTCAGGATCTCCCGTCAGCAGATCGATACTGCTGGCCCGAACATCTGCCGAGACAACTACCAGCGCAGGCGGAGTCGTTTGAATGAAACCGGGCGGCGGAACTTCCCTAATGATGTAACTACCTACCGGAACATTGCGGAAACTGTAATTGCCCTGACTGTCGCTAAAGGTACTGGCTTCGCCCGGATCTAAACGGCTGTTGTTATTGAGGTCAATGTAAATTTGGGTATTGGCGATCGGCGGTTCCCCGGCATCTAGCCGACCGTTGGCGTTAAAATCGTTAAATTTGACACCGCTGATCGTACCCGTCACCAACACGTTACCAAAGCTGAGATTAGTGGCATTTGTGCCGTTACCCACAGTAATCGGAGTCGGATTTGGCGTAGTTTGTCGGAAACCGGGCTGCGGGACTTCCCTCACCGAATAAATGCCTTGGGGCAAGTTGATAAAAGAGAAATTACCTTGGGGGTTTGTTAAAGTCGAAGGTTCGTTGGGATCTCGGGCGTTGTTGTTGTTGATGTCGAGGTAAATCGGCCAGTTGGCAACTCTCGGTTCCGTCGGTTCGTTGACACCGTTAGAGTTGAGGTCGTTGAACTTAAAGCCGCTGATGCTGCCGGTGGGGAAATTGTTGCCGAAATTGACCCCGACAGCGTTGGTATTGCCCGTAATGTCGATCGGCCCTGGATTTGGCGTAGTCTGAATCCATCCCGGTTGCTGAACTTCCCTCACCAAATACCGGCCCGGGGAAACATTGCCAAAAGTGTAATTTCCTTGCGGGTTAGTGATAGTATTCGGTTCGCCCGGATCTAACCTGTTGTTGGCGTTGAGGTCGAGGTAAATTTGCCAGTTGGCCAGAGGCGGATCTGTCGCATCTCGGACGCTGTTGGCATTGAGGTCGTTGAACTTGAGACCGCTGATGCTGCCGACAAAAAAGACATTGCCAAAATTGATGTTGGTGATAGCGGCGTTGGAAGTAACGTTAATCGGGCCCGGGTCAGGGGTAGTTTGGCGAAAACCCGGTTGCTGGACTTCTCTCACCAAATATGTATCTGCGGGAATATTGACAAAAGCGTAATTGCCTTGAAGGTTTGTAATAGTAGAAGGTTCGCCGCCGTCGAGCCGGTTGTTGCGGTTGAGGTCGAGGTAGATTTGCCAGTTAGCTAGCGGTGGTTCGCCGAAGTCTTGGCGGCCGTTGCTGTTGATGTCGTTGAATTTTGTACCTGCGATCGTCCCGGCGTTGAAGTTATTGCCAAAATTGATATTACCCGCGTTTGTGCCGCTGGTAATTGCGATCGGTGCGGGATTGGGCGTAGTTTGGCGAAAGTTCGGCTGCTGGACTTCTCTAACTTGATAAGTCCCCGGTGGCAGGTTGGTAAAGATGTAGTTGCCTTGGGCGTTGGTGAGGGTGGAAGGTTCACCGCCGTCAAGCCTGTTGTTGTTGTTGATGTCGAGGTAGATTTGCCAGTTGGGAATTGGCACATCACCGCCGTCGGGCCGCCCGTTGGCGTTGAAGTCGTTGTATTTGTTGCCGCTGATGCTGCCGACTTGGAAGTTGCCGATGTTGACATTGCCGATGTCTATTTGGCTGGCGGTTCTGGTGGGGTTGCTGGATTCGGTCATGGTGTTGGTGGGGCCCAATGAACGCGGTTTAATCTTTGCTCTACGGCAATCTAGCAGTTTTTTTGCCAATTGCAGCTATTTTAGGGGATTAATTTTTTTATCAAAGGGAAGGACTGGGAATCAAAAATGCCCGATGCCCGATGCCCGATGCCCGATGCCCGATGCCCGATGCCCCATGCCCCATGCCCGATGCCCCATGCCCCATGCCCCATCCCTCCGCTTCGCTCCGCCCAATTTTTGCCAGATTTGATGTACGATCGCTACCAAGTTTTGCAGAGGTCGAATTTCCCATGTCCCGAAACCTGACAGCAAGCTGGAATAAAGCCCGCAAGGTTCCGAGTTTGCTCCTCGGCTGGAGTTTGTACGGTTTATTGGCACTGGGCGCGATCGCCTCTACTCCTGCTCGTGGACAGCTACCTACCTCCGAACCAGGTAATAATAATAGCCCGATCGCCCAAACAGCCCAAACAGGTGCGATCGTCCGCCCCGCGCTCAAAATCGGCAGTCGCGGCTCAGATGTTACCGAACTCCAAGCTGCTCTTAAATTATTGGGATTTTATAACGGCGAGGTAGACGGGATTTTCTCGCAAAGCACAGCTAAAGCCGTGTCTCAGTTCCAGGAAGCCGCAGGCATCGCCCCAGATGGCATAGTCGGTCAAGATACTTGGAACCGGCTGTTTCCAGTGGCTGTGGGGGCGATCGAAAACCCGATCGCCCCCACAGCCACAACCCCCGAAAACACAGAGATTAGCCCCCAACCGCAGCCCACCAATTTTCCTGTTTTGAGAAGACGAATGCGGGGCCCAGCAGTCAGAGAATTGCAAGAGCGACTGAGGGCCAAGGGATTTTTGCGCGCGAGTGCTGACGGCGTGTTCGGGCGGGAAACTGAAGCTGCTGTCAAGGCTGCTCAACGACGATATCAGCTACCAGCAGACGGCATTGTCGGCCGCGCTACTTGGGAAGCCCTGCTGCGGTGAAAGTCAACAAATATTGCCGGATATGCACATTGTGCTAACGCGCGATCGTACAAATTGTTAATAATCGATTTCTGAAGTATTTCGGTGCGTCAAAAAGTGTCAAGTTTCGTAAACAAAGTAGAGTTAGTGCAGAATTGGTGTTAGTTTAAATACATGAGGGGCAGAAACCAAGCAGCACAAAAAACTTGGATAAAAAAAATTGAATTAGAGTGTTTGTCCCGCTCGGCTCTAGTTCGCAGGCAACGCCTGAATCGTGTAGTTTATTAGCAGATAAAAGAAAGGTTGATATTGCGCTCGGAATTTGTGAAATAGCTTGAGGCGATTTGAGAAATCGAAAGTTATCAAGTTAGAATTGCGATCGCACAATCAAACACAGAAGTCTGAATAGGCTCCGCTAATAGCTAGCTCCCTCGCAGAGCAGTTGCCAAAAAGTCAACCTTAGTAGTAGTTGTTTGCTGAATTTCAGCAGAGCTAAAAACCCACTTGAATCAATTTAACTCACAAATGTTTTAGGGTCTGGCATCCGATATGCTAGGCCCTAAAATTTTTCATGTATACAATTCCTATGATGCCATAGCAAATAAAATTGGTTCGTAGTGAGGACTTCAGTCCTCAGAAATTGATGCGGACTGAAGTCCTCACTACGAACCTAAATGACCATTTCA